>CAJBHN010001171.1 GCA_903952805.1 uncultured Myxococcales bacterium
ACAGAATGGAGGCGGTGATGAGCGGCACGGATTCGACCGTCGCGGTCACGTCGCGGATGGCGTGGGCGACAGCGACGGCGATGGCCGCGCTGATTTCCTCGACCGGGACAGCAACTCCGCTCCACCCATCGACGAGGTCAGCGAAGAACCTGTCGATCCGGGCTGCTTTGGCTCGGCGACCACCACCGGAATATCGCAGCTGCCTCTGTGCGCCCTCGTCGCGCTGCTCGCTCTCGGCACCCGTCGGAGGCGCTCGTGAAGCGCGTTATCGTTGCTGCTGCGCTGCTATCAGCCGGCTCCACCGCCGCTCAAAGCGCCGACCCGAGCTGCGTCAGCGCCACCGACAACCGCACGATGCTCTGTGGTGCCATCGGAACCGACGGTGCCGCCGAGTGGCGCGCGGGCGGAGCCTCGTTTGCCTGCCTCGCCGACCGAGCCGAGCTCAGCAGCGCCACCGCCCGCGTGGAACAAGTCGTCGATGGCTTGGTGCCCGGTATCAGCTATGTCCTCGAATTCACTGGACAAAGAAGGGCAAACGTTTCGTTGGCCCAGCTCACGGTCAACGTGACCGGCACCATCGACAACAACGTCGTCAACCGGGCCATCAACGCCCCGGTCGAAGGGGACCCCAACGATCCAGGGCGGCCCAACTTCATCTTTCGTGCCGCAGGGACCTCCGTCACCGTGCGGCTGGCCCGGGTGCCGGTCATTGATCCCGAGCTGGGCGATGTGAATGGGACGGCCCTGATTGACGACGTCGTCGTCACGCCCGCCGAGCAGCAGGACCGCGATGGTCTGGCCTTCGGCGCCGCCGACGCCGACCAACTCACCGACCGGGCCGAGCTGTGCGTCACGTTCACCAACCCCCTCACCGCCGACACCGACGGCGACACCCTGTCTGACGACATCGAGGTCCAGCAGACCCGCACCAATGCGCTGGTGCAAGACACCGACGGCGACGGCGTCCGCGATGACGTCGAAGTCAACGACGCCTCTGGCATCACGTCCCCGCTGCTCACCGACAGCGACGGCGACGGCTTGTGCGACGGAGACCGGGCGGTGGGAGCGTGCGCCGGCGGCGAAGACATCAACGTCAACGGCGTGGTCAATCCCGGCGAGACCGACCCCAGCGACAGCGACAGCGACGACGATGGCTTGGGCGATGGGCAGGAAGTTCTGGTGATTTTGTCCAGCCCGCTGGTGCGCGACAGCGATGGCGACGGTCTTGACGACGGCCTCGAAGTCCTCGGACTCGCCACCAATCCGTTGTTGCTCGACACCGACGGCGACGGTCTGGGCGACGGCCAGGAACTCAATGTCAACAACACCAATCCACTCGACGCCGACACCGACAACGATGGCCTCAACGATGGTGCCGATATCGCCGCGGGCGGCAACCCCCAATCACCGGATTCCGACGGCGACGGCGTTGCCGACCTGCAGGAGAGCTTGGACGGCACCCGCCTTGACCTCGCTGATACCGATGGCGACGGGCTCAATGAAGCGCAGGAAAAGGGCGCGCGCACCAACCCCCTGCTCGTCGACACCGACGGCGACACCCTCGGTGACGGTGTCGAACTCAACGACCTGCAGACCAGCCCCCTCAAACCAGACAATGACGACGACGGTGTACGCGACAACGTCGAGGTGGCGGCTCTCCTCAACCCCAGGGACGCCGACACCGACAATGACGGTCTGTGCGACGGCGACCGAGCCGTCGTCGTCCGCGCGTGCGTCGCCGGCGAAGACCTCAACCTCAACGGCATCGTCAACACCGGCGAGACCAATCCGGCCCTGCTGGACACCGACGGCGACCGGTTGACCGACGGCGACGAGCGACTGCGGCTGCTCACCGATCCGCTGCGCACCGATAGCGACACCGACGGTGTCAACGACGGCGACGAAGTCCAGATTCGCCAGACCAATCCCCTCGACGCGGACAGCGATGACGATGGTCTCAACGACGGCCCCGATATCGCCGCGGGCGGCAATCCACTCAGCCAGGACACGGACAACGATGGCGTGCTGGACCAGCAGGAACTCCTCGACGCCACCCGCCTCGACGTCGGCGACACTGACGGTGACGCGCTGGGCGATAGCCAGGAGAAGACCGCCCGCACCGACCCGTTGGACAATGACTCCGACAACGACACCCTGACTGACGGTGACGAGGTCCTGGTCCGCGGCAGCAACCCCCTGAGCAATGACACCGATCGCGACGGCGTCATCGACCCCATCGAGACGGCCTCAACCAACCCGGCCACCAATCTCCTCGACCCAGACAGCGACAACGACGGCCTGTGTGACGGTGGCAACATCGTTGCGCCCGTCTGTGTCCGCGGCGAAGACATCGACAATGACGGCGTCGTGGACAGCGGCGAAACCAACGGCAGCGACGACGACTCTGACGACGACGGCTTGCCTGATGGCATTGAGGTCCTCACCACCCGCACCAACCCCCTCAACGCCGATACCGACGGCGACACCCTCCGTGACGACGTTGAGGTTCAGCAGCTCGGCACCAACCCACTGACCAGAGATTCCGACAGCGACGGCGTACGCGATGACGTCGAAGTGAACGACGCGTCGGGCATCACGTCCCCTCTGCTCACCGACAGCGACGGCGACGGCTTGTGCGACGGCGACCGGGCGGTGGGAGCGTGTGCCCGCGGCGAAGACATCAACGTCAATGGGCTGGTGGACGCTGCTGAGACGAATCCTGGCGATGCCGACACTGACGACGACACGCTCACAGATGCTCTTGACCGCGCTTCGGGCGGCGACCCGCTCCGCGCCGACACCGACGGCGACGGCCTCAACGACCCCGACGAACGCCTGGCTGGTACGCCGCTGAACAACCCCGACATCGACAGCGACGGCGTCATCGACCCCATCGAACTGCAAAACCGCACCGACCCCCGCGACGCCGACACCGACAACGACGGGCTCAGCGATGGCCGCGAGCGCGAGGCAGAGATCGGCACCAACCCCCTGAGCATCGACAGCGACGGCGACGGCCTGTCGGACTTCATCGAGGTCGAGGTCGACGGCACCGCTCTCAAGAGCCCGCTGGTGGCCGACAGCGACCGCGACGGCCTGTGCGACGGCCCCGGTACGGTCGCCAACGTCTGCGTCGCCGGCGAGGACCTGAACGCAAACGGCATCGTCGACGCCACCGAGACCAATGGCGCAGTCGCCGACAGCGACGGCGACACCCTCAACGACGGCGCCGAGCGCACCGCCGGCACCGACCCCCTGGTGACCGACAGCGACGACGACGGCCTGATCGACGGCGTCGAGGTCCTCCGGCTGGGGACCAGCCCGCTGCGCGCCGACACCGACAACGACGGCCTGACCGACTTCCGGGAGGACGGCGAGACGCGCACCAACCCTCTGCTGGACGATACCGACGGCGACGGCCTCAAGGATCTGGCCGACATCCTGGCCGGTGGTTCGCCCCTCTTGGTCGACACTGACGGTGACGGCCTCAACGACAACGTCGAGGTCGGCCTGGGCACCCGCCTCGACCGCATCGACACCGACGGCGACGGCGTCAACGATCGGCTGGAGGGTCAACTCCTCACCAATCCCCTCGTCACCGACAGCGACGGCGATGGCCTCGACGACGGCCGCGAGCTGCAACTGGCCACCGACCCCACCAACCCCGACACCGACGGCGACGGCATCCGCGATGGCGTCGACCCAAGCCCCGGCAGCAACGACGGCGACGGCGACGGCCTGAGCGATACCGTCGAGTTGGGCCTCGGTACCAAGCCCAACGACAGCGACACCGACGACGATGGTCTCCTGGATGGCGCCGAGCTGCCACTCAATGGTGACCCCCTCAAACAAGACACCGATGGCGATGGCTTGAATGACCTTGCGGAAAGTATTCTGCGCACCCGCCTCGACGCGGCCGACACCGACGGCGACAACCTCGATGACAACGAAGAAGTAAACCGGACCGGCAGCAACCCCCGCGACGCCGACACCGACGACGACGGCCTCAACGACGGCGCCGACGGCGCCGCCGGAGGCAGCCCGCTGCTTGCCGATACCGACGGCGACGCGCTGGGCGACCGGGCCGAGTCGCTGCTGGGGACCGACCTGCAGCTACGCGACACCGACAACGACGGGCTCGACGACGGCGTCGAGGTCGGCCTGGGCACCGATCCGCTGGTGCTCGACACCGACGACGACGGGCTCGACGAC
>CAJBHN010001172.1 GCA_903952805.1 uncultured Myxococcales bacterium
CCCAGGCCCGGGTCGCTCGCAACGCGCCCCAGGGTGACGAGCACAAGGGTCCCGGCGGCGGTCCCCTGCGACCCAAGCTCCCACCGGGGATGCCCTCGCCATGAAGCAACATTTCGCACTGGCGCTGCTTGGCGTGTTGGCCGTGGCCTCGGCGTCGCGGGCAGGTGAGTCGTCGTCGTCGTCGTCGTCGACCGCAACGGTGTTTGCTCCGTTTGACGCCGGCTCTGCTCGGACCGTCAGCCGCAAGGGCACGGTTGGTAAGCCCCGGCGGGCCCATCCCATGGTTGGTGCCGCGGGCCACATTCCGGGCGGTGGTCCACCACCACCGCAGCTTCGCTTCGACCCCGACCTGCCTGAACTCGCGACGTCGACGGCCAACGCTGCGCCTGGCTTGTCGTCGAACCCGCTGTATTTGGCGGCGCTGTTTTATGCGAACTTTCTCACCCGCACCGACGGCCCACGCTGCCAGCACCTGCCCACCTGTTCGCGGTTCGCGAGCCAGGCTGTTGGTCGATACGGTCTGGTGGGGATTGCCCTGGGCCTTGACCGCGTGATTCAACCCGGCGTGTCGTCGTCGTTGCGGGCGCTGCCCGACGTCCCCCATGGCGATGCCGTGCGTCACTGGGACCCCGTCGAGAACTACACGTTTTGGAATCCCGCTCTCTTCACGGGCCTGCCGCCGTCGACGCCGGAACAGCCCCTTGTCCTCCATGTCTTTGTCGGTGGCGATGCGCCGCCGGTGCCGGTGGCGCCATGATGTTGCTCGTTTCTTCGCTCGCGGTCCTGCTGGCGGGCCAGGCGCCTGGTCCGCTGTTCGCCAACGACGCGGCGCAGCCGACGTCAACGACGACGGCAACGACGACGGCAGCGACAACGGCGACGGCACCGCTGTCGGCCGGCAGCGACACCGGGCTGGCGCTGCGCTTCGCCGACCACCTCTTTGGCGACGGCGACTACTATCGCGCGATAACCGAATACCGGCGCTACCTGTGGCAAAGCCAGGGTCGAGGCGAGGAGGCTCCCCGGGCGGCGCTCGCCATTGGCGAAGCGCTGTTGCGTGGCGAACAGTGGGATGCCGCTGGCCGACAGCTCGACGGGGTCGCCTCACGGACTGCCGACATGGCGTTGCGGCGAGTGGCCTTGTTCGGCGCTGCTCGCGCCTACCTGCAAGACGGTCGGCCCGAGCTGGCCAAGCCCCGCTTTCGGCTGCTGGTGGCCGACCTCGAAGCTGAGGCAGGCCTGCAGCAGCAGTCGCGCTTCCTGCTGGCGTGGGGGCACTTTGACGCCGGTGAACTCGACAAGGCCCGTGAACTCTTCCAGAGCATCGCGCTGTCCGACAGTCCGCATGCCGTGCAGGCCAAGGGCGTCGTCGACGCCATCGACCGCAAGGGTGAACTCGACACGAAAGACCCGCTGGTGGCGGCGTTGTTGTCCATCATCCCCGGTGGGGGCCACATGTACCTGGGACAATGGGGCACAGGTGTGACGTCGTTGGCGTGGAACACGCTGTTCATCGTCGCGGCGGTGTCGGCCTGGCTGTCGGGGGACTGGGGGGTCGCCGCAGTGCTGACCTTCGCCGAACTGGGCTGGTACTCGGGGTCGATGTTTGGCGCGATCTCGGGCGCGTTTCGCCACAATCGCGATGCGGTTCGCAACTGGCGCGACGAGACCATCGCCACCTGGGGTGCTTTGCGGGAGTTTCCCGATCTCGCCGACGTCGAAGCAGCACCACCGGGGTCGCTGATCCGCTTTCGCGGCACGTTTTGACGGCGAGGTGAAGCGGAGGTGACGCAAGCGTTGTTCGCTTCACCTCGGCGCCTCCAGCGCCTCCCATTGACGAGACCATCTCGACCGGGTCAGCGTCCCATCGGCCTGCCGCCGGCCTGCCGCCTCCTATTCGCGAGGAGGGTCTTTGTCGGGCTCGTCGACGATCGCGGGGCGCTTGCGGAGCGTTGGTGCCGGCTTTGTCGTCGTCGGCGGTCCTGCCGTCGGCGTGAGTCCCGCCGAGCTGAGGATGACCGTGCGGGGGGCTTCGGCCGACGTTGACGGCATCGGCCAATCAGCGCGAGGCAGGGCGATGGTCGGCGGTGCGGCCACCGAAGGCAGGGGCAACGAGAGCAGGGCCGCGGCCGGCATCGCCACCGTCGGCGGTGCCACACCCGAGGGCAACGCGTGCTGGGCCGCGGCCGGCATCGCCACCGTCAACGGCGCGGCCGACGACGGCAGGGCCCCAAACGGGCCCAGGGCAGGCATGGCCAGCGTCGGTGCCGCGTCATTCGATGCGTGGACCACGTCGACATCAAAGTCGGAAAAGTCGAGGTCGATGTCCTCCATGACGACGATGTCGATGGCGAGCGTAGGCAACGATGGCGGCGGCGCCACGCCCGGCGGCAGCGGTGGGTAGTGGGGCGGCGGGGCCCGTCGGGCCGGCGCGGCCAACGGCGACGTCGCGAGGTTGCCGTCGTCGACGATGGTGGGGACGACGTCGTCGGCGCCGAACTCACCCGAGACGTCACCCTGGCGCTGCTCAGCCATGATCGCCTGGGACACGGCGGTGCCGTCACCGAGTGTGTTGGCCAGGCCAGCGAAGACCTTTTCCAGCAGCGCAGCGTCGGTGATGCGGCGGCTTGGGTCGTCGGTGCGCAGCAGCGCGTGAAACGTACGAGCCAGCAGCGGGTGCAAGGTCTCGCCTTCGCGCAGCTGCATGATGCGGCCGCCGATGATGCTGGCCAGGATCATCTGTTGGCCACCGGTCGCGGCCTTGCGACCCATCGCGCTTTCAAACAACGAGACGCCCAGCGCCCACAAGTCGGTGCCCGCCGAGTAGGTCGTGCCGGTGAAGAGGTCGGGGCACAGATAGCGAAACGTGCCCTTGAGCATGCCGGTCGACGTTTTGCCGGCGGTGTTTTCGTCGGAGCGGGCGATGCCGAGGTCGATGAGCAGCGCCTGCCCCTGGCGGTTCACCAAGATGTTTCCGGGCGTGACATCTCGATGCAACATGTTCAGCGGCCGGCCCTGCTCGTCGGTGGCGGCGTGGATGAAGGCGAGGGCCGAACTGATCTGCCGACCGATATGGGCCACCATCGCCGGCGGCAGGGGGCCGCGGTCTTCCCGCAGATCTTTCAGGCTGGCGCCGTCGACGAAGTCGATGACCAGCACCGGTTTGTGGCCGACCATGAAGAAATCGCGGGTCCGGACAATGTGGGGATGACGCAGCCGAAAGCCCACCTGCGCCTCGTCGCGCAGCCGAGCGGTCGTCTCTTCCGAAGGATGAAGCGGCACCTTGAGCACGACGGCCACGCCCTCGGGGGAGAGCCCGAGCAACACCTCGCCCATGCCTCCTTCGCCCAACTTCTTGATGACCCGGTAGGTGCCCAACATCGTCATTGGCAGCGGTTCCTTGGCACCAGACTCGTCCAACCGTCGACCGACCGTGCGGTTGATTTGTGATCTGTCTCACGGGCAACCGGACGACGCTTTCCAGATATAGCCTGAACATTGTCCAGCTTTCATGCTGTGAATGACTTTCACGTTTGACGCCAGCGGGCCGCAGAGGGCTTTGCCCACCACAGGAGTGTCGGGATGACATCACAGTACACCGTTGGGCGAGCGCTGCTGCTCGCCGTGATCGTCGCCACCGCAGCCTGCCCCGCCCCGTCGCCACCAGCGGCGACGCTGCCATCCGGGATCGCTGTGGGGGATTTGCCTCCCGCGCAACGAGCGCTGTTGCGCTTGACCCTGTCGATCGACGACGGCGTCTTGGCCGAGACCGACCTGGTCCTCGACGGCACGACCATCACCGGCGACGTCGCCTTGAACAACGTCGACGCCGACGGCGACCGCACCGCCCGCCTGCGCCTCTATGGCCGGGCCAGCACAGACACCGTCGAAGTCTTGCTGGGCGAGGCCAACAAGACCGTCGCCATCAGCCGGCTGGGACAAAGCCGCGTGGACTTCAACGCCGCCGACACCTTCGACACCTGCGGCGCGGCCGTTGAAGACGAGGGCGCGCCCTGTGCCCTGCGTTTCGACGTCAACCGCAACGGCGACACCAACCTCGTTGACCTCCTGCCTGCTGACAAGGGCGGCCGTGGCATCGACCCGGGCCCCGCAGGGAGCACCGTCGATGTCGCCCCCAGCACCCTGCAGTTCCCTTCGGGCATCGCGGTCGGCTCCTTTGCCCGCCAGGTCATCGTCGTCGAAAACACCGGCACCAACCCCATCGCCATCGTGACCGCTGAAACCGTCGCCGCACCTGGCGCCGGCCTCGCCCTCTTTGATCGCTCTGGCGCGCCGTCGACGTCATCCAAGCGTGCCCTGCGTGGCGAGCTGTTCCCCGGTCCCCTGGCCCCGGGCGACGAGCAACTCATCGCCGTCAACTTTGCCCCCGCCAACGGCTTTTTGACCACCGGCGCCGTCCACGTCGTCGTCGAGGACACCGTGACCAGCGTGCGCCAGACCGTGCGCGTCAAGCTCATTGGCAATCCCGACGGCGCCGTGCGCGTGCCGGGGGCCGCCGACGTCGTCGCTGGCACCTTCGTCGGCGCCGACGACGGCGTGCCCATGTTCACCTACCCCCTGGAGCGCCTCATCTCTGGAGCGCCGACCAGCAGCGCCGACCCCGCCAGCGACGGCCTGGGCCTGCCGGTGTCCTCCGGGACCATCACCCTGGCCGATGGCAGCACCATCGATGCCGGCGTTGGCTATGTCGTTGAACTGCCTGCTGGCCAGCGTCTGAGCGCCAGCCTGGCCGGCCTGACGAGCGACGTCGACGTCGCCGTCATCGAACTCGGCGCCGCCGACGCCCCGGTGGGCCTCGCCTGCACCGGTTGTCGTTCCCAAAACGCGGGGACGAGCCCTGAGAGTGTCGACCTCCAAAACGACTCCCTGGCGTCTCGTCGCCTGTTGGTCTGTTTGTCGCGCATTGACCTCGACGTCGCCGCGGCCACCGTTCCCTTCGAGTTGACCTTGTTGCGCAGTGATGCGCCATCGTTCGTCGACGAGGTGCCTGTGTCCCCGGCCACCGGTCCCCTCGAGGGTGGCATCCCGGTGACCCTCATTGGCCGCGGCTGGGACAGCCGGGCCATGGTCCGCGTCGGTCAGAACACTGGCCTCGACGTGACGGTGCGCACCGACCCGGCAACCGGGTTGTCGACGGCGACCTGTACCTTGCCCCCCGGCTCCCTTGATGCCGCTCAGGCTTCGGCCGTCATCGTCGTGCAGAACCCCGCCATCATCGATGGCGGCGATGGCCAGGCCGCCGTGCTCCCCGACGGATTCCTGTATCAGCCGCCGGCGCCGCGCCTCGACAGCATCCTGCCAGCCACGGCGTCGACGGGCACCAACACCGCTCCCGTGCTCCTGCAAGGCGCATTCTTCTCGCGTCGCGTCGGGGCGCCGGTGGTCTTCTTTGATGACGTCGCCGTTGAGGGCACCTTCATCGACAGCGCCACCCTGGCCGTCGTGCCACCGTCGGGGCGCAGCGCCGGTACCGCCTTCGTCACCGTCAAGAACCGACTGGGCGTCGACGGCTCGACGGACGTGCTGAGCGCGCCCTCGTCGGCGCGACCATTCGCGTTCCTCGTGGCCCGGGGCCCAGCCCCGGTCATCGCTGCTGTGAGCCCCACTGAAGGCTCCGTCGACGGTGGCGCCGTCGTCACCGTGACCGGTCAGAACTTCGCTGGCGATTGCAGCGTCTTCATCGGCGGCGCTGCAGCCCCCGTCGTGGTCGTCTCCAGCACGTCGCTGCAGGTCACGGTGCCACCGCGTGGGGCAGGCGGCGCGACTGACGTCGTCGTCCAAAACGGCGACGGTCAGGCCACGATCGTGCGGGGCTTGTTCACCTACGTCATTCCCGACCCGAGCATCGACAGCGTGTTTCCCTCCCGGGCCGTCACTGCCGGAGGCACTCTCGTCACCGTGGCTGGCGTCGGCTTTCGCCCGGGTGCGACCGTGCGCTTCGTCGACGGCGCAGGCACCTCGACGCCTGCCGCAGGCCAGACCGTGGTGTCGTCACGCGCCATCCTGGCTGGCTGCCCGGCTCTGGCGCCGGGCACCTACCTGCTGGCGGTCGACAACCTCGATGGGTCGACGTCGTCGTTGGCGGGTTTCACCGTCTTCGTGCCCGTTGGCGCCGGGCCCCAGGCACTCGCCCTCGAGCCTGCCACCGGCAGTGCCCTGGGTGGAACCGTCGTGACCATGCTTGGTCGCAACCTCGTCGATGTGACCATGATGGTCGGCTCAGTCACGTTGCCACGCCTGCAGACCACGCTGGTGCGCGGCAGCGGCGGCGCTCCCGACCGCGTCACGTTCACCACGCCGTCGGCTCCCGGTGGTGTCGCAGCAGCGACGGTGGTGCAGGTGATCAACGCTGACGGACAAACCGCGTCGCTGGCCTTCTCCTATATCGCCGACGGCGGGGTGGGCCCACGAATTGATGCCATCGCCCCCGCACGCGTCGCTGGAACCCATTCCGTCTCGATGACCATCACCGGCGCCAACCTCGGCGCCGGCGCGACCGTCTTGGTCCGAGGCATTCCGGTGCCGGCCACGGTGGTGTCGTCGGGGACGATTGCCTGCGTTGTACCAGCCCTGCCGGCGGGGGCCGCCAGCGTCACCGTCATCAACCCCGACGGCAATCAAGCAGACTACCCGCTCGACGTGACCGGTGCGCCGGTCATCGCTGGTTTGTCCACGACGTCGGTGCATGCCCTGGTGCCAGGTGATCAGGTCATCGTCATCGGCGACGCCCTCGATGTAGACCCCATCGAAGACGTCACCATCACCGGTCCCGATGGCGATGAGGTCGGAACCGTCCTCCAGGCTGCCAATGGTTTTCTCGTCGTCGAATTGCCAGGTTTGCCAGGCGCCGATGGTTGGGGCGTGCAGATTGTTTACGAGGGAGGCGACGTCGCGTCGTCGCCTCAGACCTTTGCCGCCGTGGCCCCCACCGTTGAGAGCGTGAACCCGGTGGTCGTGGGCGGCGCGGTGCTGCTCGAGGTCAATGGGGCCGCCTTGAACCCGAGCCATTTCGAGAGCCTCGTGCTCAACGCCGCAGGGCAGCCCACGTCGGTCTGCGTGGCCCTGTCGAAGGCCGAGTCTCGCGTCCTCTGTCGTCCCCAGCCGGCGTTGAACCCTGGTGTTGACTACGGTGCCACGCTGACCTGGGAGGGGACGTTTGCCGGCGCCAGCATCCCCGTGACCTTGCCGGCGGTGTTGGTCGGCACCAACACACCAGTCGTCGTCACCGGTGAGACCCTTATTGTCAGC
>CAJBHN010001173.1 GCA_903952805.1 uncultured Myxococcales bacterium
ACGAAGCAGCCAGGCAGCAAACAGCGTAAGAAAACTGTCCACCAAACCGGATCACCTTCAGTCGAATGACGCGGCGGCCTTCAGCGCGGCGGCGAACCGCTCCGTGCGCGAAGCGCCTGGCTGCTCGCCTTCGAGTTCGAACGATGACCGGGTCTCCTTCGTGTAGAGGTAGTTCACCGCACGAATAAGGAGCAGCGGGTCGTAGTCTTGAATCAGGGCCCGAGCCTGGTTGTCCACCTCGAGCCCGATGCTCTTGTCGAGGCGCGCGGTACGCCGGACCGTCGGGCACAGGCCACGCCCTCCGAGCAGGTTGTCGTTGACACGATGCCGACTGCTTTTTCGGGAGGCGCCCACGATGTGGAGCGTGTCATCGAGGGCATCGACGTAGCCGACCCCCGAGTGCACGTTGTCGAGGTCCAGCGTCTGCCCCACGAAGGTTTCGTACAGAAACCACGCCCGACGGCTGAAGGCGCCTGACGGCTCCGCACGCACCCATGCTTCGATTGCGGCGGGCTCGATGGCCTTACACGCTGCGACGACCACGCCGAGGTCGAAGGGCTCATGTTTGAGCGCGAAGCGCAGGTTCGCCACCACGGTGTCATCGACGCCGTACTTCGGCGGGTAGAACTCCATCGTGAGACCGTCGTGGACCTCGGTTCGCCGTGCCCCCTGAATGATGAAGCTCTGCACCGCGGGCGCGGGCACCCTCAGCGCCAAGCGCTCCCTGAGCCACGCCTGACCGATCGGTCTGCCGTCTGGAGGCCGCAGAGCCATCGATTCTCCACGCGTATGGCGATTCACCACTGTTTCACCAAGGAAGCTCACCGTTTTCTCGCCACATACGGCCACGCCTACGTTTCGCCACAGGCTGGACCCCGTGTTTTTCCGTCAAATCGTCTTCCTCCCAACAAATTACCACGTTGGGTGGCAGCTCGCCAGTGGACGAGCACTGACCTGACCCGCTCGGGGTCATGAAATCGACGGTCTCCGACACGTTGACGTCCTGCAGGCTGCTCTCGATGTCGCTGTGCACGCCGCACGCGGTCGCGAGCAAGCCGAGTACATCACGACCGATGTTCTCGGGCTGGGGTCGAGATGACAAACACCCAGTTGTCCGAGGTCGAGCAACTCGTCCGGCGGGCCCTTGCGGCCTTATCTGGCTATCGGGAGGACATTATCCTCGTGGGCAGAGAGCCTGGCGAACCGCGACGGTGTTCGTTTGGCCGCCGCTCCTCCCGAAGCGACGGCTACATCGACACAGCCTCGAAGAGATCGACGACGGCCCTCGACAGGAGTGCACGTTCATGGTCGCCGAGGCTGCCTGCTTAGGCGAGCACATCGTTGACGCCGGGAGCGTCGATGTCGTCGAAAAGGGGTCGCAGGCGCGCAATAATGCGCGGTCCCTCGCTGGCGTCGCGCTTGAGCCCGCTGTTGACGACCTCGATGCCCTTCATCGCAACGTAGGCGTAGATGTCGAAGGAGTCTTTCGACTCCGTCGGGCGCAGCTTTAGCTTGGCCTCGAGCTTTATGGCGAGGAAGCCGACCACATCAGGGACGGCGACGTCGAGAATGCCGCTCTTGAGGTGGACTTGGATCATGCGCGGTCGCAGCAACGCAATGTCGCCCATGGGAAGCCGCGTGAAGCCGGCGGGGTTGTTGGCCTCGTCGGCGTCGGGCGGCATGAAAAGGTCGAGCAGCACCTCTCCTGTCGGCACCTGCTTCGCCCATCGGTAGGTCTTGATGCGCTTGAACCGCCGCTCCTTGAGGATGTCGACAATGGCATCGACGCGGGACGCAGCTTCATCCACATCGATGAGCAGGTCGGGTTCCATCGAAAACCCGCGCTGAACAGCGACGTCGGTGGGCGTGCGCACCTCGATGACGCCGTCGCCGCCAGCAGCCTTGCTTTCGACGGCGAGCACCTGTCCACCAACGAGCATGGCGCTCACGCCGATTGTCGTGAAGTCGATGAGCACGCCTCGCAATTCGTCGAGCACGATCTCGAACTGCGCGGCTTCGTCGATGTGGAATGGATCGCTCACAGCTCATCCACGCGGTAGGGGAGCTTCTTGGCATACACGCCGAGAAGGAAGTCGGCTTGTTCGCGACCGCGCCCCTGCAAGGTGGCGAAGTCGGCGGCGACCTGCGCCAGTGCCACCCGGCGAAAGCCGTCAGCCCCGATGGGCTCCGGTCGCGTGACATCGACGAGCAGCAGCCCACCCGCGGACGTCCATACGATCGGGTCGGGGCGAAGGACGAGGAAGTTATGCGGTGTCGTGCGCTTCAAACCGAAAGCGTCGACGATGGAGTCGAGCTCGCCATTCCAGTAGGCGCCGTGGGCGAGGCCCGCGACATGGACCTCGTCGGGCTCAAGCGCACTGGCGATGGTGAAGAGGGGGGCGTCGCCGGCGGCGTCTTTGAGCTTCTTCGCAGCCGCCGCGAGCGCAGCTTTCGTCGTCGACGGGCAGTAGAATCCCTCAACGGCAACTGCGGTGCGCTCGTCGGATGCGATCCATGCCTTCAAGAGGCTGATGGGGTCCTTGAGACGGAAGCCACTGTGCGAGCTGCGCCGCTCAATGAAGCCTTGCTGTTCGAGCTTCGTCAGCACCCCGTGGGCGTAGACGTAGGAAAGGTCGCAGGCCGAGGCGACGACCTTGGCGGTACGCGGCACGGTCGTGGTCTCGAATGCAGCCGTCGTGAGGAAGAAGCGCACGACGCGGCTGGCTTTCCCCGAGAAGAGCCGGCCCTTCCACGCTCGTTCCACCACGCCCTTACCCTCGACGTGGATGTAGATGCCGGGCGCGTTCACGATGAGCGTACCTCGCCGGTCAAGCACTCCCACGCCAGCGCGGCGGCAGGCATCGATGACGCTGGGCTTGGCGACGTCGGTGACGATGATTGGCGCCGCGTCAGGCGCGGGTCGCAGCCCCTCGGCATCCCGTCTCTCGCGGCGCTGGACGGCCAAAGCGGTGAGCCGCTCTCGGAGCTTCTCGACGTGCGTGGCGAGGAGGCGTTCTTGATAGGCGGCCAGGAGCGACACCTTGGTCGCAGGCGTCGTCAGATCCAAAAGGTCGTAGACGGAAGTACCACCCCGTCCAGCTCGCGTGACGACGATGGGCTCGCGCCTGTCGAGGGCAAGCCCGTCGGGGAGGGTCGGCAAGGCCGCCCAAAAGGCATCGCGCAGGGTTGTCTCTCTGGGATCCATTTTGACCGATAGTCTTGATATCTTATAATCAAACGGCGTAAATCTGCTAAATCTGAGCTTTATCGGTCAATATCGGTATTTTAAGGGGGAGATCGGAGAGCACACGTCTGAACTCCAGTCACTCCGCGAAATCTCGTATGCCGT
>CAJBHN010001174.1 GCA_903952805.1 uncultured Myxococcales bacterium
GGGCCCATCGTGCGTGACAAAGACGGTGTCGGCGCAGCCGTGCGCATGGCGTTGCTGTTGCGCTCTCTGAAGGCGAGGGGCCAGTCAGCCTTGGACCGCCTCGACGAGTTGGCCATTGCCCATGGCTTGTCCAATGGCACCCAGTGGTCGGTGACCATGCCGGGGCTCGACGGCAGCGCGCGCATCGCGGCCATCATGGCCACGTTGCGCACTCGGCCTGAGACCATGGCCTCCTTCGGTGGTTCGCCGGTGGTTCGCCGGGTGGACCTGGCAGGTGCGGCCATCCCCGCCGACGTCGTGGTCCTTCACACCGAGGACGGGGCACGCCTGACCGTTCGGCCGTCGGGGACCGAGCCCAAAATCAAGCTCTACCTCGAGTTGGTCGAAAGCGTCGCTGATCATGCCGGTCTCGCCGCCGCCCGCTCCCGCTTGGCCACCAAGGCCAGCATGATTCAGGCTGAGGTCAAGGCCGCCCTCGGCGTGTAAGCACGTCGCTGGCGACCTCACCAAAGACGGGCGGTTTCACCTCAGCGTGGTCGCCACGGGCTTCTGCGTGTTGGGCTGTCGTCGGCGACGGGCCACCTCGCACAAGAGGGGGCCCAGCGCTGCGGCGTGACCCGCGATGACACGGAATTTTGCGGCGCGGGTCAGCTTTTTGAGCAGCCCCTCCAATCGGCGGGCATCTTCGGAATTCGCGCAGCGCCAATGCCAGCGCAAGAGAACAGGCGTGCGACTGCGCGTGTAGCGGGCGCCACGGCCGGCATTGTGCGCGCCGACGCGGGCGTCGACGTCGGAGCTGAGGCCAACGTACAGGCTCTCGTCACCGCAGACGACCATGTAGACGCTCCAGCCGCGCGCGCTCACCTACCAGGCGCCGTTCAACATGGTTCGGCACGGGACGACGCCGCGGACATCATCGACCCCGTTGCCCACGCAGGCGGCCACGACGGCCTTGCCGTCCACCCAGGCCGTGCCGACGACGACGGAATTGGTTCCCTGGCAGACTGAGGGCTCGTTGACGATTCGACAGGGCATCTTCGCGGGCTCGTCGTCAGCTGGCAGTGACGACAGCAGCGCCTCGGCTTCGGCGGCGCCCTCGTCCATGTCGGCCACGGTGTGCCAGGTCAGGCTGGTGGTCCCACAGCGGTAGCGGCCACCGTCTGGCTGCTGTCGCTCGACAACACAGGGCGCAGGCAGCGACACGGCCCGCCCCATCATGGCTGGTGTGGTGGTCGGGGAGCCTGGTCGCCCCGTCGTCGAGGCCGTCGCCGAGGTCGGTGTCGAGGTCGGTGTCGAGGTCGGTGTCGAGGTCGGTGTCGGTGTCGGTGTCGCTGTCGGTGTCGCTTCTTGCAGCATCGCGGTCAGGATGACGAGGCAGCGGTCGCGCTGCTCGGGTGTGCCCACGCACCAGAAATCCTCTCGTTCCTCGGCCAGCAGACGTCCAGCGCCGAACAACGAACCGGTGAGGGTGTCGCCGTCGATGGCAAAAAAGCGGGCCTCACGCACCGGCACCACCCCCGCGTCGATCGTGAGGCTGGTGTTCGACCACTCGGTACGAGCGCCCTGCAGGTTCCCCCTCTCGGCGGCATCGGCGAGAAAGGGGGCTTCTTGGTTGCGGGGTTGGCGGTGGCTGATGACGATCAGGCCGTCGGGGCAGTGGACCTCGACGTCGTAAGCGCTCTCGACCAGGCCGCAGCCCTCCAGCA
>CAJBHN010001175.1 GCA_903952805.1 uncultured Myxococcales bacterium
CACCAAGCAGCCTCCCCAGACGCCGTGATTGATCGCCGTGATTGATCGCCGTGATTGATCGCCGTGATTGATCGCCGTGATTGATCGCCGTGATTGATCGCCGTGATTGATCGCCGTGATTAATCATGGACGAATCTGCCACCGCGCTATCGGTCGGCAGGCTTCGTCGTGGACGCCTTCGTGGGCGCCATCGATGTTCTGACGTCGTGACCAGAGCATCAGGTGGCGGGTCGACAAGGTGTGGCGGTGTACGCGGCGGACCCCACGCCTGTGACCGGGGGGCCTTGGTCGGGCCCCGGTCTGGTGTTTGTTGGCGACTTCAATGTATGTTGCATATATGTCGCTGGCCCCGTCAGGTGCTGGCCATGGAGGCGCCATGCAACAGCACCGAGATCCCCTGTTTGAGCTCGACGAGTTTGACGACCTCGACGAGGTGCAGCGCTCGTTCGCGCCGTTGGTGCGCGTGGTCGACGGCGTCTACGACGACGACGAATGCGCCGCCCTCATCGCCCGCATCGAGGCGCTGGGCCCGAGCTTTGCGCCGGTGACGACGTCGCGGGGTTTTGTCGAGAACCCCGACATCAGAAACAACGACCGCGTCATCTTTGACGACGTCGACCTCGCCCGCGACCTCTTTGCACGGCTGAGCCCGCACCTGCCGCTGCAGCGCTGGGGCGAGGACCCCGAAGCCCGCCGTGGACGACCGGGCGTCGACCCATCGTGGCGGGCCGTCGCCCTCAACGAGCGCTTTCGCGGCTATCGCTATCGGCCCGGCCAACGCTTCGCGCCCCACTACGACGGCGCCTTCCGGCGCAGGGACGACGAGCTCAGCGCCATCACCGTGTTGCTGTACTTGAACGAGGGCTGCAGCGGCGGCGAGACCCGCATCCTGGGTTGGGGCTGCAGCGTCGTGCCCCGGCGGGGCTCGGTGCTGCTGTTTGACCACCACATCCTGCACGAGGGGGCCGAGGTCACCGCCGGGCTGAAGTACGCGCTGCGCAGCGACGTGATGTATCGCCGGGAGCCTTGACGCATGGTGTCGACGTCGACACCCTCCGGGCTTCCCAGGAGCCCCGTGCCGACACCCCGGTCGTCGTTTGTCTTTGCCCTCGGTCAGTCCGGCGCCGAGCCCGCCCTGCGCGCCGAGCTGCTGAGCCATGGCTTGTCGCCGGCCTTTGGTCGCGACGGCTTTGTGTCGGCCAAGAGCACCCAGCCCATCGGCGTCGACGAGTTGCCAGCCATGGTGCTGGGGCGACGGGTCTGTCTGAGCCTGGGCAAGCGGGCCGACGTCGACGTCGCCGCCCTCGTCAACGACACCGACGCCGTCGTGCACCACGAACACGGCGACGGCGACGGCGCGGGCGGCCGCGGCCCTTTCCTCAAGGCCGGCGACGAGGGCCGGCTCGTGATCACGCTCGTCGACCGCGCCGGCGGCAGCTTCGTTGGCCTGCACCGCCATCGGGCCGGGCTGTCCCCCGACCCCGGCGGCGATGCGCGGCTGGTCGTGCCGTCGACGTCGCCGTCGCGGGCCTGGCTCAAGGTCGAAGAGGCCGCCCGCCTCGTCGAGCTGCCCATCGTGCCCGGCGACGCCGTCATCGAAGTGGGCTCCTCCCCCGGTGGGCAGACCCGGGCCCTGCTGGACCGCGGCTGCGTCGTCGTTGGCATCGACCCCAACGCCATGGACGACGGCATCTTGCGCGAACCACGCTTCCGCCACGTGCAGGAGTCCGCGCGCCATGTCGACACCACGCAGCTGCGGGCGATGGTGGCCGGCCCGGCCCGCTTGCTCGTCGTCGACGTCAACCAGCGACCCATGGCGGCGTTGTCGTCGGTCGCCAGCATCATCGCCGCCAACCGCGGCGACCTGCGCGGCGGGCTGTTCACGTTGAAGCTCGGTGATTGGGCCCTGCTGTCAGAGCTGCCGGCGTGGCGATCGCGGATTGAGGGCTTGTTTGGCCCGGGCACCACGACGGTGGCGTTTCAGCTCCCCGCCAACCGCGTCGAGGTCACCGTCTTTGCACGCCGCCCGGGCTGACGACGACGACGACGACGACGACAACGACGACGACGACGACGTCCGCGGCTCAC
>CAJBHN010001176.1 GCA_903952805.1 uncultured Myxococcales bacterium
CTCGCAGGCGACGCCGGCGTCGACGCCACGGTCATGCTCGACATCGTCAGGGACGCCCAACCTGTTGCCTTGCCATTGGTCCTCAAAAGTCATCCCGACAATGCCGCCGTCCCCGTTTCCGCCGCCCCGAAGCCCCCGCCCCGTGATCCCACCATCGGCATTGCCGTCGTCACCCTCGACGATGACCACCGCAGTCGAATGGGACTCGAGGTATCCATCGCCGGCGCCCGCATCAGCACGTTACGCCCGGGTTCGCCCGCGTTTGTCGCCGGCTTGGCGCAAGATGACGTCGTCATCATGGTCAATGGCAACCCGGTGGTGGCGGCTGAAGAATTTGCCGGCATCGTCAATGCTGCTCCCTCGGGAGCGATCCTCAAGGTTCTCGTGCGCCGGGGCGCCGCCACCGTTTTCGCAGCGGTGCAGAAGCCATGACCATGCCAACGGTAACTGAGCGGGCGCGTGCCATTGCCTTGCTGGCCTTCGACGTCGACGGCGTCTGCACGGACGGAAAGCTCTATTACGGGCCCGATGGCTGCGCCATGCACGCATTCCACGCACGAGACGGCTTGGGCCTCGTCATGGCCAGGCAGGCAGGCATCGTGTGCTGTGCCATCAGCGGTCGACGCTCCAAGAATGTTGAGGCCCGGTTGGGGGAACTCAAGGTTCCCTTCATCCGGCAAGGGGTTGGCGACAAGGCCGCCGAGATGCAGGCAATTTTGGACGAGTGTGCTCTCAAGCCTGCTCAGGCCTGCTTTGTGGGCGATGACATCAACGATCTGTCGGTCATGGCCATGTCTGGGCTGTCTGTGGCCGTCGCCGATGCCGAGCCGGCCGTTCTGGCCGCCGCCCATGTCGTGACGCGTCGTTTGGGTGGAGGCGGCGCTTTGCGGGAGATCGTTGAGCTGATCCTTCGTGCCCAGGACCGTTGGACCGCCTGAGCAAGCCTCGGATCTGCTGGCGCCACGCCACGCCATCATCAAATGGCGGCCTCCGGGAACCGCCAGCTGAGGTCGGCTGTCAACCCGGGCATCGGACAACGATCCGATGCCACCTCGCGTCGGCCGAATCTCAGCCTCTGCAGTGCCGAAGCCGATTGCGAAGTGTCGAAAGGGTGGTGTAAGAGCGACGGCCACCTCCGTTTGACCGCCAGGTCAAACGGGAGTTGGGTCGAACAGGGCCCGTGCCCTGGTCAGATGGATCGGACAGACGCGTCGAAGTCGTCGGCGTCGTCGGCGACAAGGAACGAAGCCGGCAAATGCCGGCGTATGGGAGTCAGCGATGTTCGAGGATTTTGCCCACCGCGTGCAGGAAGCCGGCTTCTTTGCCATCCCCATCTTTTTGACCGGTGCTGTCGGCGGCGCCATCATCATCGAGCGTCTGATTGTTTTGTGGGGCCGCACGCGCCTCAACAAGGACGCTGTTCTCGCCGGACTTCGCGAGCGGATCTTTCGCGGCGACGTCATGGGTGGCATTCGTTTCCTGAGCGACCAGCCTCAGTCGCCACTGACCCGGATCTTGAAGGCCGGTTTGCTGGAGGTCCGCCACGGCGAGGAGGAAGTCCAGGCCGCGATGGACGAAGCAGCCATGCACGAACTTCCCTATCTCGAAAAGCGGACGGGCTACCTTTCCATGCTCTCGAACGTCGCCACGCTTGTGGGGCTCGTGGGTACGGTCAACGGCATGATCGGCGTCTTCAAGGCGGTCGCCAGCGTATCGGCTGCAGACAAGTCAACCATGCTTTCCCAGGGCATTGGTGAAGCCATGAACTGCACGTTCTTCGGTCTCGCGGTTGCCATTCCGATTCTGGTTGGCTTCTCGATTCTGCAAGGTCGCACCCAAGCTCTTCAGGACGACATCAACTCAGCCGTCGCGTCGACGGTCAATCTTGTGATGCGCAACAAAGACAAGCTCAACGTCTCTGCGGTCGAAGAGACCTGAGTTCGATCGTCAGTTCCTGCGGCCACATCGGTTTTTTTGATGTGGTC
Organism: uncultured Myxococcales bacterium; assembly: GCA_903952805.1. Classification (GTDB taxonomy): domain Bacteria; phylum Myxococcota; class UBA727; order UBA727; family VGSZ01; genus VGSZ01. The sequence goes on from CAJBHN010001176.1 coordinate 1,986, forward strand.
GCGTTCCTGATACCTGGCAGTCCGCCAAGAATCAGCACGCATCAATCCTCTTCTTTATCCTGGGTGGCATGCCATGGGCGGCGCAGCAGCAGAACCAACAGGCAAGGGTGGCAAAAAGTC
>CAJBHN010001177.1 GCA_903952805.1 uncultured Myxococcales bacterium
ATCTCTCGTCGCCGACGGCTATCTGCGTCGACGCAGCCTGCAGTTCCAATGGCGCAACGACGGCTACAGCGACTTCGAGGACTTCCTGTCTCGCCTTGATCACGGCGCCCGCAAGCAAATCAAGCGCGAGCGGCGGCGGGTGGAGGAAAGCGGCCTCGTCATCGAAACCAAAATGGGCCACGAGGTGCCGCCGTCCTGGTGGCCCCGCGTCTACCAGCTGTATGCCGGCATCTACGACCGAAAGTGGGGCAAGCCCTACCTGACCCCGGCCTTCTTCGACGGCATCGCCACCGCCCTGCCCGAACGAGCCATCGTCGTCGTCGCCCGCGACCAGAGCCGTCCCGCCGACGACGACATCGTCGCCATGACCCTCAGCTTCGAGCGTGGCGCCCAATGCTACGGCCGCTATTGGGGCACCGACGTCGACGTCCCCGGCCTGCATTTCGAGCTCTGCTATTACGCGCTGATTGAGCGGGCCATCCAACGGGGCCAGGCCCTGGTCGAGGCCGGCGCCCAGGGAGAGCACAAGCTCAAGCGGGGCTATCTCCCCGTCGTCACCCACTCGGTACACCGCTTCGCCAACGACCGCTTCGGCAGCGCCGTCGCCCGCTTCTACGCCGAAGAAGCCGCCGCCATGCTGGTCGAGCAGGAGGCCCTCGCCGCCCATGGCCCCTTCAAGGAGGGCGCCGCCCCCGCCCTGCCCCTCGTCGCCGGCCGCGCCGGACGCCGCCGCCCCCCCACCGCCAGCACCTGACATGCAAACGGCGCCCTGACGGGCGCCGTTTCAGCAAGCCACCCCGGCGCGAGCCGAGCGCTCAGCTGCCGACGACCGCGCTGCCCATGATCAAGCGGGCAAAGGTGCGTCCGAGGGATTTGGAGGGGAAGTTCTCCATGACGATCTGCTGGTTGACCGTGATGGTGTCGCCGACGTTGATGGGCATCGTCGACACGGCCACCCATTCCTCGACCGCTCCCACCTGCACTCTCATGTAGGTGTATGAAGGGACGTCGAGCTTCTCGAGGACCTTGCCGGTAAAGACCACGCCAGCGCCTGCGCCGCCGCCAGTGCCGCCCTGTGGCGTGTCCATGCCCGGCAGGTTCGGCAACGCGAGTTCGCCCGGCTTGGTCGGAATGGGGGCGCCGTCGTCGCCGCCGCCGCCGTTCATGGCGTGGGCGCCGTCGATGGGCGGGTGGCCCGCGGGCATGGCGCCGTTGGGGTCGACGGCGGTGGGCGCGCCAGCGAGGCCGGCGGGCGGCAGCGCCGACTCAGCAGCCTTGGGCGGGCAGGCAGCCATCAGGCCAACGGCAGCGACAACAGCGAGGGTGGAAGCAGAGCGGAACAGCATGTGGTCCTCTAGCCGTTTCTGAGGGCTGGCGCAGCGGGATCAGCGCCTGCGCCGTGGATTCTCTGGGATCGATGGCCAAACGGCGTCATCGCAAACCAAGCAGCCAGATGACGAGCCAACGGGGTCGGCAGCGCCAGCTGGACACGGGACTAACTCTCGCGGGTCAAGGCCGCCGCGGTGAAGTCGCGGAAGGTCTCAGCCATCACGCGGCGCGGGATTTCCTTGGGGCAGGCCGCTTCGCACTCGAAGTGGTTGCGGCAGGAGCCAAAGCCCTCCTTGTCGGCGCGCGTGATCATGTTCAGCGCCCGCTGGGCCTTCTCGGGCTGACCCTGGGGCAGGTGGCGGAACTGGGAGACCTTCGCGCCCACATACAGCATGGCCGACGCGTTGGGACAGGCCGCGACACACGCGCCACAGCCGATGCAGGCGGCGGCGTCCATGGCGAGGTCGGCTTCCTTCTTGGAGATCGGCACTGCGTTGGCGTCGGGGGCGCCGCCGACGTTGACGGAGACATAGCCGCCGGCCTGTTGGATGCGATCGAAGGCCGAGCGATCGACCACCAGATCGCGCAACACCGGGAAGGCACGGGCGCGCCACGGCTCAACGACGATTTCGTCGCCATCCTTGAAGTGGCGCATATGCAGCTGGCACGTCGTGGTACCCGTCTCGGGCCCATGTGCCTCGCCGTTGATCATCAACGAGCACATGCCACAGATGCCTTCACGGCAGTCGTGGTCGAAAGCGATGGGCTCTTTGCCCTGGCCGATGAGGTCTTCGTTCACGAGGTCGAGCATCTCCAAGAAGCTCTGCTCCGTGGAGATTTTCTTGGCCTGGTAGGTCTCGAAGTGGCCATCGCTGGCCGTCTTCTGCCGCCATACCTGCAGGGTCAGATTGAGGAGCTTTTCACCACTGGCTGACATGGGCGTCTCTCGGAAAGATGAATCAAACACACGGAGAACCAACGATGGCGAACCGACCCGCCGCCCTCGGGCGACGAACCGGCACCACCCGGTCGACTACTTGTAGGAGCGCTGGGCCAGCTTGATGTTGTCGTACACGAGGGGCTCCTTGGCGAGGGCGGGCGTCTTGTCGCCGCCACGATAGAGCCAGCCGGCGACGTAGGCGTACTCGTCGTCATTGCGCAGGGCCTCGCCCTCGTCGGTCTGGAACTCCTCACGGAAGTGACCGCCGCAGCTCTCGTCGCGATGAGCTGCATCGAGGCACATGAGTTCGCCAAACTCGAGGAAG
>CAJBHN010001178.1 GCA_903952805.1 uncultured Myxococcales bacterium
ATCGCCTGCGCGGTCGTCAGCGACTCGCTGGTCCCTGGTGCCGGGACCTTTCCCGCAGCCGGCGCGGTCGTCGACGCGACGTTGGGCGCCTCCCCGGGCTGCAGGGGCTTGGGTTTTGGTGGCCGCGATGGGTCGCGGGGGGCGCGGGGGTCTTCGCCGTCGTCGTCGCTGGCGGCCCCGGCAGCAGCGGCGACCGCGTCGACCTTCTTGGCGGCGAGTGGCTTTTGGGGAAGGTCGACGAGGGGAGGGACCTTGGCGATCCACATCGGCGTGTCATCCCAGGGGCGCAAGACCATGAGTTGGCGGGCGGCGACGGCGGCAGCGGCGGCGGGTACTGCGCACATCAGCAGCACCACGACGACGCGACCAAGGCGCGCCCGCGTCACGGCACGCCGGTAGGCCCGTTCTTCGGCGGCGTTGCGCTTTTCGTCCTCGGTGACTTGCCACGCCTCGCGAAAGAGGCGCACGAGTTTCATGGGCCGAAATTCAGTGCCGTCGCGGGCGATCGGCGTATCGGCGCCCAATTCCCCCTTCTTGATCTTCTCGACGACAACGATGGCCGAGACCGGACCCAGCACCAGGTCATCCTGCTTGAAAAGCCAGTCGCCCTTGGTGGCATCGTCTTCATCAACGGCATCGCCGTCGTCGCTGGCGTTGGTCGTCGCAGACGATGGGGCCTTCGCCTTGTGGGGGCGGCGAAGCTTCGGCTGGGTGGCGACGGCGGTCATAGATGTGGTCCTGGCCGCAGCATTGCTGCCCAGGGGCCCCCCTGCCAAGCCGGCACTGACAATGGAACAGATCTCGTCATGAAAGACCTGTCCCATCGAGCGGCGTTGCTGGTGCGCTTTGGCTACGTCGGCGACCGGTTCTTTGGTCTGCAGCCCCAACCGGGCCTTCCCACCGCCGGCGGCGCTTTGATTGACAGGCTGACGTCGGCGGCTGCTGGACGTGCCCCGCGGGGGATGGCGTTTGCGGCTCGAACGGATCGCGGCGTCCATGCCACCCGGAACGTCGCGACCTGTTGGTTTCCCGTTGGCGAGGTCGACGTCGACGCCGCGATCCGTGCGGTGACCGCTCCTCGGGACGACGGCTTGATGGTGCACGGCGCCTGGAGGGTCGACCCGTTCACCCACGCTCGCAGTGTCTCGTCGGGCAAGCACTATCGCTATGTCATCGAATATGGCGTCGACAGCGCTCTGGCGTCTGGCCTGCACACCCATGCCTGGGCCGTGGTCCCGACCCTCGATGAGGCGTTGATGCAGGTGGCTGCGACCGGGCTGTTGGGTACCCACGACTTCAGCACGTTGCGGGGCGCTGGCTGCAGCGCAGGGACGCCGGTCAAGACGATCACCCGGATCGATGTCACGAGGCAGGGCCACCTGATGGTCGTCGACGTCGAGGGCGACGCCTTTTTGCGCCATATGGTCCGCAATCTGGTCGGCTTGCTGGTGGAGGTCGGCAGCGGTTGGCGGAGCGCGACCTGCATCCCCGAGGTACTTGCCGCCGGCCATCGGCAAGCGGCCGGACTGATGGCGCCGTCGGGAGGCCTTACCCTGGAGGACGTCGTCTTGCTGCCGCTGCTCTCGGCGGTCATCGACGTCTGACTGGCATGTCGTCGACGTCGACAGGTGCTCGTCAGCGCGGTGGTTTCAGCAGCGAGACTTTTGATTGGGGTGTCAGGCGCACGACACGCGGCGCCCCCGGGCCCACCAGCGCGAGCACGCAGACCCTGCCTTCGTCCTGCATGGTGGGCCCCATGAATTCGCCGTCGTCGAGGGTGACCTTCGCCCACACCGACGGATGAAAGTGGATGTCGCGCATGCCGTAGCGCCGGGTCTGGACCGTCTCGGCCGCGGTTTGGGCGAAGCGGACGGCGTCGTACCCTTCGCGGAAACGGGCGATATAGGCAGACTTCAAAGGTGCCGTCGTCGGCGCGGCTCAC
>CAJBHN010001179.1 GCA_903952805.1 uncultured Myxococcales bacterium
CTCGAGCCCGGGGGTTCGGACCGCAGATGATGAAGAGCCTCGAATACGGACGTGAACCCGGATTGGGCGCCATCACCGCACCTTACGGTTCAACAGACGGCCCTGTGACAAGGGCATGGATTCATCACGCTTCACGCCGATGCTCTCCGACGACCGAGACGACGACGGAGCCCAAGGCGATCAGCGCCCCGACCCACTGCAGGCCCGCCATCGCCTCGCCCAGCAACAGGACCGCGGCGATGACGCCAACGGGGGTCTCCATCAGCATGATGACGCTGGCCGGGGCCGGCGACAGGTGCCGCTGCCCCATCATTTGCAGCGTGAACGCGGCAATGGTCGAAAATACCGCGAGGTAGACCAGGCTGGCCCAGGTACTGAACGACGTCGACAACACAGCTGATGATGCTGCCCCCTCAACAACACCGGTCACCACGACCGACACCACACACATCACCGCAATCTGCACCGCGTTGAGGGCCACCGGGTGCTCATGGGGTGTCCACTGGCCAATGAGCAGCATCATGACCGCGCAGATGACGGCCATGACGATGGTCAGTGCGTCGCCGATATTGGGTGGTGTGGACGTCGACTCTCCGTCGCCGATGACGCCAACCAACAGCAGGGTCCCCATGACGGCGACGACGGCAGCGATGGCCTGGATTGGGGTCGGTCTCCCGAGTTTGAAGAGGGGCTGCAGCATCGGTGTGAAGACGACGTACAGGCCGGTCAGCAAGGCGACCCGGCTGACGGGGGTGTATTGCATCGCCACAGTCTGCATCGCGAAAGCGATGTAGAGCAGGACGCCGAGCACTGCGCCCGACCGCCACGGAATGCGGATGCCTCGCCTCGCGCACCACGCCAGGGCAGCCACCGCGACAGGCATGGCCAGGACGAAGCGGACCGCCGTCGACGTCAGCGGCGACAGTTCGGCAATCGACATGCGCTGCGCATAGAACCCAAGCCCCCAACAGACCGCGGCGAGGGATAACAAAACGGCGCCAAAGACCGGCCGGCGGGGAGGGGCTGCGCTGGACACGGGCGATGCATAGCAAGTCGACACGGGTCTGTGCGGACGTTGCAGAAACCGTACACTGCCGTCGTGCGGCTCCTCTCTCACCTGGTCTTTGTGGCGCTGGCGGTGGCCTGCCTCTACGCCGGGGTGCTCACCACGCTGGGGGTATTTCGCCTCGTCGACAAGCCATTCCCCGGCCTGTCCCTCATCGAGGAGGGACTGGTGAATCCGGTGGGTCTGTCGTCGTGGGGCGGGGGGAGGGCCGGCTTTCGCATGTGGGATCGCATCCTGGCTGTCGACGGCGAACTCGTGTTTCATAAAGACGACATCATGGCCCGGGCCCTGGACCGACCGGTGGGCGCCACCGCCGTCTACCAGGTCGTCGGTCTCGATGGTTCCGAGCGCTTCGTCGAGCTGCAGACGCGGCTTTTTACGCCCAGCGACCTCATCCGCAGCCACACGACCCTGGCTCTGCTGGGGTTGATCTTCATCGTCGTCGCCATCCTGCTGTATGGCTTGCGCGTCGGCACCCCGGAGGCCTGGGCCTTTTTCCTGTTCTTCGCCGCCCTGGGTGTCGTCATGGTGTCCGTCGTCGACATGACGGTGCTGTGGCGGCTGCCGCCTTTGTTTCCGGCGGTGGCACCGTTTCTCGGGGTGCTTGGCTTCATTCTCGTATCGGTCATCACCCGGGCCTACACCCGAACCGACGGCACCCGCCTGCTGGAGGGCCGCCCCGAGCCGGGGGAGCCAGGTTTCGTCGAGGAGCATCGCCCCCGACGCCAGCGGCTGCAGCTGCGGGTCGTCATCGCGTCGGGCGTCGGCCTGGTCGTGAGCGCCCTGGTCTCGAGCCTGATGCTGCAAGTCGGCAGCGAGAGGGCCCGCTACGCCGTCATCGACAATGTCTTTTACTCGTGGCTCGCGATCTGCGCGCTCGCCTGTTTTACGCTGCTGGTGCTGGCCTATCGGCGAGGACGCTCTCCTCGTCGACGGGCCCGCATTCGCCAAATCCTGTGGGCCTGGCCAGTGGGTGCAGGCATCCCGATCATCAACCTGTTTTGCGGTCATGTGCTGGAACTGTGGCCGATGTCGCAGATCTGGAATGCGTTCTTGCTGCTGGTGCCCTTGTCGACGGCCGACGCCATCGTCCGCCACGACCTTTTGCGCCTGAATGACACGGCCCGTCGCCTGGTCGGCGGCATCACGGTGGCGGCTGCCGTCGGCGTCGTGCTTGGCTTCGTGCTGTGGGGTGCGGTGACGACCCTGAAGCTCGACGACGCCTCAGCCATGGTGGCGCTGGCCGCGGTGTTGTTCGCCGTCGCCGCACCCCTCACCCACCAGATCCAGAGCCACGTCGAAAGCCTGCTGCGTCAAACCGCCTACGACGCCGGTCGCCTCGCGGCGTCGTTCACCGCAAAAGCTTCAACGTCAAACCGCCTTGACGACGTCGTCGCCGAGCTGCTGCAGGTCACTCGTCGCTCCATTCGCCCCTTGTCCCTTGAAGTGTGGCGCCTGGATGCAGC
>CAJBHN010001180.1 GCA_903952805.1 uncultured Myxococcales bacterium
CAGCCGAGGACGCGCCCATGTGGAAACGGATCATGTTGTTCGCTGTGGGCGCCGCCGTCGTGGCCGCCGCCGTGTTGGTCTCCCGCGCGGGGACACCGCCCTCAACGACGATGACCACCATTGAAGGCAGTGTCCTGGGCTTTCCCGGGGCCACCGGCTGGACCGAGAACGAATGCGCCGACGTCGCCGCCAGCGACTTGTGTCTGGGGCAATGGCGACATGACAGCGGCCAGGTGGCGCGGGTGCTGCTTCTGCCCGTTCCCGACCCCCGGAAGTTGGCCAGCCTGTCCCAGCGCCTGACCGAGCAGGCCACCGCCAGCGGCGGAATCGCCGAGGTCATCGACAACGACAACGGTCGAGTCATCCGCATGCTGCAGCCCATGCGCGACGCGGATCACGGTGATCGGGCCCTGGTGGCCATCACCTACGTCATCACGTCGCCCGACCAGCGGTCCCTTCACCTGCTGACGTCGACGGTGCCCCTGGCCGACGAGGTGGTCGCCGACGGTCGCGTGCGTGACCTGCTCGCTTTTGGAGTCTGGATCGGCGACGACACCGCCGGAGCCAGCGAGCACGCCAAGCAGCCTTGACGCCTGCATCATGGCTCCCTAGACGCCCAGTGGTCGACCCAACCTCAGGCCGCGTGGTGCGGATCCTTTGAGCCGGTCCCCAGTTCAGAAGAGAGCCGCCATGCAGATCGACCTCCACCCCGTCTACCGCAACGCCACCATCTCGTGCGCGTGCGGCGCCAGCTACGACACCCGCAGCACCCGCGGGACGTACAACGTCGACATCTGTTCGGCCTGCCACCCCTTCTTCACCGGCAAGAGCCGCATCCTCGACAAGGAAGGCCGCGTCGAGAAGTTCAAGGCCAAGTACGGCAACAAGACCGCTGCCAAGAAGTGATCGCCCTCTTCGGCCGACGCCGAAGGAAACGCGACAACACAAACGGGCGCCCCAGGCGCCCGTTTTCTGTGGCGGCGCCTGGGGCGCCCCCGTTCAACCAGGCACGCGATACTCGCCGCTCAGCTGGATCTTCTTGAGGCCCTGGACCTGAATCTGCCTGACCCGCTCGCGTGACAATCGGTAGCTCTTGCCGATCGCCTCCAAGGTCTCGTCCTCGTCGTTCTTCAGTCCATAGCGGCGTGTGATGATGTCGACCTCCATGGGTGACAGGCGCGCCAGCAGTTGCTTTGCGCGGCGTTCTTCATCCAGGGCAATGACCTGCTCATCGGGCCGTGGGCCGTCGCTGGCGATGGCTTCAGCGAGGGTACGGTCTTCGTCATCGCCGATGGGTTCGTCGAGGGATTGGGGGTCGCGGGGGACCGACGCCAGCACGTCGTGGAGCTTGGCCTCGGGCATGCCGAGGGCCTTGGCGATCTCGGCCAGGTCGGGCTCTCGCCCCAGGCTGAACGTCAGCTCCCGGGTCACCTTGGCCACCTCCCGGCGTGCATCAAAGACGTGGACGGGCAAGCGCACCTGGGCGCCCTTGTTCATGATGGCGCGCTCGATGGCCTGGCGAATCCACCAATGGGCATACGTCGAGAAGCGGAACCCCTTGCGGTGATCGAAGCGGTGCACGCTCTTGATCAGGCCCAGATTGCCCTCCTGGATCAGGTCGATGAGCGGCATGCGGAAATGGTGGAAGCGGCGGGCCACGCTCACCACCAGGCGCAGGTTGGAGCGCACAAAGGTGTTTCGGATGTCGACGGCACGACGACGCTCACGACGGGCAGCGGCGAGGTCACAGGCACCGGGTCGGATGGCGCAGACGTCGTCGACAACCGCGAGGACCGCCTCGACCAACTGCCGCTCATCATCGAGTTCGCGCAGCGCCTCGGCGATGCCGACGAGGAGGTCTTCGCCGGGGCGCCTGGGAAGACGCTCCTGGAGCGCCTGCAACGCCGTCATGGTTGGCTGTGACTCCTGGATGCGCTCGCTGCCGCGGACGAGTTCGACCGCTTCACCAACCAGCAGCAACCGGCGCCAGCAGGCGATCTCCGCTTCCTTGAGCGTAGTCGCCAGCCTCACCTCGTCCTCGGCGGTCAGCAGGGGAATGCGACCAAGGGAACTCAGGTACTCCGATAGATTTTCATCGCGACCATCACGGCCACCGCGCCCCTTGGCCTTGGATGTGGGCAAGGGCAGCACGTCGCGGCTCTTGGTGGCCCGCGGCGAGGCGCGGCGGGCCCTGGACTCGGGGACCACAAGAGACGGAGACGGAGACGGAGACGGAGCACGGTCATCGACCAGGCTGGCAATGGCGGCGACATCGACGAGGGAAGCATTTGCGCGGCGCGACATGACGACCTCCGAGGGGACACGGGATGGCCGGCGTCGGAGACGTCACCACCCATGCTCAGAGCTTTCGCAGGAAGTGGGCCAGCGTCGTCGGCCCCTGTGACGGAGGTCTCAGCCTTCGTCGACACCCTGTGCGCTTTCGCCCTTTTCGCCGCCATCGGCGTCCGCCGGAGGGGCGTCGAAGAAGCGGTCCACCAGGCGAGCACCGACCAATTCCCGAAGAAATACGGAAGCGTAGGACCCCGTCGTCAACGTGAAGGCCACCGTGGTCGATGTGGGAGTGGAACTCACGTCCACCGCCGTGGGCCATACACGGCCAGAGCGCCGGGCGCCGGTGCCAAACGACGGGTGATCAAGCAATCGGGACACATCGATGCCGAGCGCGTCGAGGGACCGCGACTCCCGTGTCAGGGCGTCGCGTTCCGCACACCGCATCGCACGCCCGTGCAATGGACCCGAGGGAGAGACTTCGCCAGCGACAACGCGGGGGTCGTCGACGCCGACGTCGGTGCACAAAAACGGGGCGCCGTTTTCACGCTTCTCAAGGATGTCACCGTCGAGGGCATGACACCAGGAGCCGTCTTGGACCCGGATGGCCAACCAGGTGTTCCAGATGGCGCTCTGCAGGGCGCTCACCCAAAACTGCTCCCGCTTGCTGATGGCCTTGCGAGGACGCGTCAGAAAGCGTTCTGCGTCGCGCAGCGCCCGGTCGCTGTGCCCGAAGCGCTGGGCGCCAAACCAGTTGGGCATTCCCGACTGCGACAACTGTGTCGCTCGACTGGCGATGGCGGCGGCGGTCGCTGCATCGGTGCCGTCGAGGCGACAGACGAATCGATTGCCGCGGTTGTGGCCCAGGCGCAGTTTGTTGCCGTGACGGGCCGACGCCAGCAGCGTCACCCCCAGGGCGGCTTCGACCTCGGCCAAGCGGGGCTCGACGACGCGGGCCGGCACGCTGATCCACTGGCGGGTGATGCCGCGGGCATCTTTCTGCCCGGTGGTGCCAATGTCTCGCTCATGC
>CAJBHN010001181.1 GCA_903952805.1 uncultured Myxococcales bacterium
GCTCGGACTGGTGGCGGTCTTCATCCTGGGCCCCCTGGGTGGCGTCACCGCCGCCTACATGAACTTCTCTCTGGGCTTCTTCATTGGCGGCCAGGTGCTCGCCGGCATCCTCGGCTCCGTCGTCACCCTCGGCTACGGCGCCGAGGGCAAGCACGGCGCCAACTACATGCAGACGATGGCGGCTTCGGTGTCGTCGATGGCGGCCATGGGCGTGCTCATCCAGGCGATGGTGTGGTTGGGCATGGAGCAGCCGCCGGCCTGGCAGCTCATCGTCTTCTTTCTGTGCATCGGGATGTTCGGCGTTGGTGTCGGCATGCTCTACACGCCGATTCTCGTCGACAAACTGCAGCTGACCTATCCGTCGGGCCTGGCCGTGGCCAACATCCTGCGGGCGCTGACCGATCGAGAGATCCTGAAGAAGTCCGTCGGCAAGCTCGTCGGCGGCATCGGGCTCGGCATTGTGCTCAGCAAGGTGGTCGAGGTCTTGGCCGAGGTCTATGCCGGCATGCAAGAGGCCGCACAGAAGGCCGTGATCAAGCTGTCGCTGACGACGACGGCGCCGATGGACATGGCGACGACGTTTTCGGCGGCGACGTTCGGCGGCGGCATGATCGTCGGTGCGCGCATCTCGGCGTCGGCCATCCTGGTGGGCGCCATCGGCGTCGGCCTGACACCCTGGCTGCGCGACAACGGCTACCTCGGGCCCCATGACCCGTTTCGCAAGATCGGCTTCATCTTCGCGCTGGGGACCATTCTGGGCGCCGCCATCATCGACCTCGCGTTGCTCGCCAAAGATGCCATCGCGAAGGTTCAAGAAGCCCGGAGCGCCGCCTCGCCGGTGGTCGTGGCTTCAGACGGCCGCACCACCAATGTGCCGATGTTGTTGGTGTGGGTCACCGCCTGGGCCATCGCCCTGGTCGTCGTCGCCACGCAGGTGCTGGCGATGCCCGTCGGCTGGGTGCTGTTTGCTATCGCGATGGCGTTCATCTTCCTGATGATCAACGGGATTTCCCAAGGGATCACGGACCAGAATCCCATCTCGTCGGCCTTCGTGGTCACCGTCTTGCTGATGGCCGGCATGGGCCTGCGTCAGCCCCTGGTGGGACTGCTCGCTGGCTCGATCTTGCTGGTCGCCTGCACGGTCGGCGTCGACATGCAGCAGGATCGGTCCACGGGCGCCCGCCTGGGCAGCGACCGCAACATCCAGTTTCGGTTTCAGATGCTCGGCGTCGTCATGGGAGCTGTCCTGGCCGTCTTGATGACACGGGTCTTTCTTGAGGCCTACCCGATCCTCAAAGAGAACCTCTTTGCCCACCCCGAGCTGCGTGAAACGCCCGAGGGTGCAAAATGGCAGAGCGCGATGACCTACAAGTTCACCGGCGTGCTCAACACCCTCGACAAAGACAACACCAAGATTCTGTCGGTCATGTTCATGGGCATCGTCTTGGGCGTCGTCATCCAGTCCATCCGCAAGGTCCTGCAGAAGTCGGCCGCGTACCAGGCGTGGCGCGTGAAGAGCGCTGCCACCAAGACGGTCGATTTCACCCTGGACGCCTTCATCATCGCGTCGCCGTACGCGTCGTCGTTCGGCGGCTTCGTCGACTTCACCACGTCGTTGTGGTTTGGCCTCGGCGGCATCTTCGCCAGCATCTTCAACTGGGTTGAGGCGAGGCGTCGGGTCGGCCCGACGTCAGGGTCACCCGGCGAGGGTGAGGCCCTGCCGGAGGATATGTCGACGACGTCGTTGGTCGGCGGCGGTCTCATCGCCGGCGAGAGCTTGTTCGCCCTGTTCCTGGGGCTGTCTGGGTTGGTGGCCAGCGGCGCCATCTGGAAGATTCTGGGCGGCTGAGGGCGGCGGGTAACACCTCGCGGTCGCCTCTTCACGTCTACAGAAGAAAACGCCGACGAGCCCCTTGGCTCGTCGGCGTTTCGCTGCGTGCAGCAGCGGGGTTCAGCGCCCCCGGCGACGTCCGCCCCCACCGTTGCTGTTGCCACCCCGGCCACGACCGCGGTCACGGTCACGGTCGCGGTCGCGACCACGACCGCGGCGGTCGCCACTGCCGGAGCCAGGTGCCCGGCCGGCCGCGCGCTGACGGTTCCGGTCGTGTCGGGGCTGCTGGTAGGCATGACCGTAGGAGGCCGCGACCACCTTCCAGGCGGCAATCTCGTCGAGGGGCAGGCCGGCGGCGTGGAGTCGGATGGTCAGCAGCAGCAATGCTTCGCGGAACGATGGACGCCCCACCGTGGCTCGCGCCTGGTGCCCACGCCGACGTTCTGGCTGCAGGTCGAACTGCGCGGCCAACAACTGCGGAACGCGTTCGCGGTCGTGTCGTGTCAGGCGAATGCGCTCGGTCCAGGCATCGGCGGTCGTGTTCCACCAGGAGTCAAAAGCGCCGGGCTCGGACTGCAGGCACTCCCACACCGGCGTGACGAGCACCGCGAAGGCAAGCGCTGAGGTGATGTCGGCGTCACGGCGGCGCACGTCATCAAGGGCGCCAAAGATCGACGCCAGGCGCTGATGCCGCGCTTCAACCGTGTCGAGGGAGGGCCAGGCCAGTTGCACGGGCGGCGCCGGGTGCTGCGGCGATTCGCTGGCGGCAACAGGACCTTCGGTGCCAGGCAATGTGGTCGCGAGTGCGGCGCCCTCGTCGGTCGTGGTCGGCTCCGGCAACGCTGACGCGGGCTGATCAGCGGTGGCAGCAGGCGCGACGTCAACGTCTTGGTCGGTGGGCCCCGGCTGGGGAGTTCTCACCGGCAGGCTATCGAGCGCTGACGAGAATTCGGGCAGCAGGACGGCCGTGACGCCGGCAAAGCGCCGGTCCCCCGGGTCGGCCGCCAGAAAGCTCTGGCACAGCACCCTACCGTCCCAAAGTATATTATTAAAATTCCAGGTCGGAACCAACGGATACGTGTTCTCCCTCCGCCTTGGTAGTA
>CAJBHN010001182.1 GCA_903952805.1 uncultured Myxococcales bacterium
GGACGTGGTCAGTATTCAATGATCATTCGGGATGAGGCGGGCGGTCCCTACTCGCAAGACACCCGCGGCGCGCTGCTGGCGTCGCTGTAGACGACGCGGAAGGCGTCGCCGCCCAGGGGCCGCAGCGGGTGGCCGTTGACCGTCAGGACGAGCTCTGCGGTGGCCTGGAGCATGGCCTGGCCGTTTTCTTCGACGGTCGTGGTGGGAACCCCGTTCAAGCAGCGGCCCCAGATGAACGGGTCGAAGGCGCGGAGGTCGACGGCATAGCGGGCGTTGTTGCCGACGCGATCGATGATGGGCAGAAACATCGTCGTCCCCTGGCTGGCACCGCGGTAGCGGGCCTCGACCTTGACGTCGAGCTGGCGCCAGAGGTCGGGGTTGTCGCGGTCGGTCACGCCGGCTTGGTAGACCTCAAAGCAGAGGTCGGTGATGGCTGCGCGCTGACGGGCCCAGGTGCCAAACGCCAGCGTGCTGCCAAAGGCGGTGGCGCCTTCGCAGCGGCGGGATGCGCCGCGAGAGAGCACGGCGGTGACGTTGCCCATCCAGGTGGGAGCGGGGGCGGCGCCGACGTTGCTGACCACGTCGAAGCGGTAGTTGCGGTTGAAGTTGGAGTCGTAGCGGTTGCACCCGCCGCGGTCGGTGTTGTGAAACCACAGCTGCATGCCGGTGGCGCCAGCGGGCACCTGGAAGGTGGCTGGCTTGCCGACCCACGTCGACGAGGTGCTGGCGCTCGTGTCGAGGACGGTGGCCGCTTGTTGGACATTCATGGGGGTGAACAGCGCGACGGCCTCGATGTTCCACGCGGCGCGGCCGGCGTAGCCCGTGCGGCACTCGGGGAGGCGCGTGAGGTCGTAGTCGACGATGACGCTCTTGCCGGCCTCGACGGGGCCCGTCTGGGTGACGCTCCAGTCGGCGCCGAAATGCAGGGTGGGGCCGGCGGGGGGCGCGCAGACGGCGTCGTCGGCGGCAACGGCAAATGTGTTGGCGACGGTCAGCTCATAGACCGCGAAGGCGTCGACGATGCGGTTGTGGTCGAAGAGGCGGGCGTCGCCACGGGTCAGGAAGGGGATCATCGAGACCGTGGCGCGAGACAGGCCCGTGCCAGACAGGCCCGGGCCGGGGAGGTCGCCGCTGTCGATCATGAACACAAAGCGATCGACGGCGTTGGGCATCGACGTCGACGCTGTCGGCGCCACCGCGCGCCAGCCCGCGTCGCTGCCCGAGCGCACCAGCAGCATGGGTGAGAAGCCCTCGGCGAGGGCGGCGCTGGCGACGTCGACGCGGGCATCGAACAACCAGCTTGAGCTGGTATCGACCGTGGCGAAGCCACTGCCCCGGGCGACCCGGCCAGCGTCGTGCAGGACGATCTGGCAGGCGCGGTCGGCGAAGTCGCCGGCGCCCTCGACGCCAATGAGCGGGGCCTCAGACGCCGTCGTCGGCGCCGCTGACGCTGGGCCCTGCTGATCGAGCTCGGCGACGCAGGCCACGAGCGACAGCATCGAGACCGACAACACCGACAACACGACACGCACACGCTTGAGCACACGCCACCTCGCGACCACCGATGTGGTCAAATGTACGCAGGTGTGCTCCTCCTGGCGGAGGGCTTCGTCAAGGGGTGCAGGGCCTCGGGTGCTTGTCAGCGGCTGCGTGCGTTGTCGCCCGCCACCTGACGTTGTCCGCAGGCCGTGTCGCCCAGCTTGTCGCCCAGCTTGTGGCCCAGGGTGTCAGCCGTCGTCGGGAGCCGGCGCTGTCGTCGGTGGTGATTGTCCCGTAGAAGGCGCCATGACCACTGCACACCGAGCCAGGCTGCTTCTCGCCACCGGCAACCCCAAAAAGGGCCGCGAACTCGCCGACCTGTGCGCCGACGCCTTCGACGTCGTGACGCTGCAAGACGTCGGTCTGCAGGACCTTGACGTCGTGGAAGACGCCCCCGACTTCGCCGGCAACGCTGGCAAGAAGGCTCGTGAAGCGCGCGCCGCCCTGCTGGCCAACGGTGACGTCCACGGCGTCGCCTGGGTCATCGCCGACGACTCCGGCTTGTGCGTCACCGCCCTCGATGGCCACCCCGGCGTGCGCTCCGCCCGCTTCGCCCTCGACGCCGCCTACGCCCCCGTCGACGACGCCGGCCAGCCCCTGTCCCGCGACGCCGCCAACAATCGCCTGCTGCTGCAGCGGCTTGCCGTAACGCCTGCGGAGCACCGTCAGGCTTTCTTTGTCTGTGCCGTCGCCGCCGTCCCCGTCGATGCCGTCGATGCCGGCGATGACGGCGTCACCGTGACGGCTGCGGGCCGCGTCACCGGGCGCATCGCCACCGACGAGGTCGGCGGTGGCGGCTTTGGCTATGACCCGCTGTTCATCGTCGACGACGACGGTGCCCCCGCTGTTCGTGGTCGCCGCATGGCGGAGCTGTCGGCCCATGACAAGCACGCCATCAGCCATCGCGGTCGGGCCATGGCGTCGTTGTTGGCGCAGCTGCTGGATGCTTCATCGCGCTGACCCGGCGTCAGCCCGTGCCTGGAGTGGTTGACATGGGTGTCAATCAGCGGCACGACGACGACATGTCGCCTACGCCGCCGCCATCGACGCCGCCCAGGGAAACCTTCGCTCCCGGCCTGTTTGCCGGCGTCGTGGTGGCCATCACCGGCGGTGGCTCGGGGATTGGTCGACGCACGGCGGTCCGCTTCGCCGAGCTCGGCGCCAGCGTCAGCGTCTGCGGCCGTCGCGCGGAATTGCTGGACGAGACCAAGCAGATGGTCGAGGCCGCCGCCGCCGCCCGCGGCATGCCTGGTCGCTGCGTGGTCCACACCGCCGACGTCAAACAGCCAGAGACCCTGGCCGCCTGGCGCGACGCCACCCTCGCGGCCTTCGGCCACACCGACGTGCTCGTCTGCAACGCCGGCGCGAACTTCCTCGCCCCCGCCGCCAGCATCACGCCCAATGGCTTTGCCACCGTCATCGGCACGGTGTTGCTCGGCACGTGGAACACGGTGCACGCGTTTTTCCCCCACCTCAGCGAGCGCTCCCGCTCCAGCATTGTCATGATGGCCGCCACCAACGGCTACACGTCGTCGGCGTTGATGGCCCACTCCGGTGCCGGCAAGGCCGGCATGCTCAACCTCACCCAGACCCTCGCGGTCGAATGGGCGAGCTTTGGCATCCGCGTCAACGCCGTGGCCCCCGGACCTGTGTTCACCGAGGGGGCCAATGCCCGCCTGTGGTCTGACGAGGAAGCCCAGCGCCGCGTCGAGCGAGCCGTGCCCCTGGGCCGCATGGGCAGCGCTGACGATTGCGCCGACGCCGTGCTGTTCTTGTCGTCGCCCGCGGCGCAGTTCATCACCGGCACGACGCTGACGACCGACGGCGGCAACTTCCTGAAGCCCTTGCCCGAGCTGTTGTAGGTCTCTGCTCATCGACAGACCGTGCTCGGGTTGGCGGGGTGGCTGCTGGGGGCAACGGGTGAAGCCGTTGCGTTGTGCCGTCGTGTCGGTGACCAGCGAGTGTCGGTGAAGCCGTCCTGCGACGCATCGCGGTGACGGAAGAAAGACCTCCCTGCCGCCCATCGAATTCGACGACGACGACGCCGACCACCTCGGCCGCGACGGCTATGTGGTCAAGGACCTGTGGCATAGCCTTGCTGAAGCCCGGCTCCTGCGGCAGGAGCTCGTGTGGTTGCATGACCATGGCCGTTTCAGCCCTTCGCGGATCGGCCAGCGGTCCGGACGGCAGCAGGCCGCAGGTGTGCGCAGCGACGAGGTGTGCTGGTTCGACGTCGACGCCGCCGACGACAGCAGCGGTCGACTCGGCGTGCGGCCGGGGCCGGCGGTGACGGTGTTTCTGGCGCAGATGGTCCTGTTGCAGTCGCGCTTGAACAGCAGCTGCTTCTTGTCGCTCGGTGAGCTCGAATGTCATGCCGCCTGCTACGAGGCCGGCGCCAGCTACGCCGCCCACACCGACGCCTTCGCCAAAGACAACCGCCGCGTCATCAGCTTCTGTCACTACCTCAATGAGGACTGGCAGGAGCACGACGGCGGCTGCCTGCGACTGCATGGGGACTCGACCGTCGACGTCGCTCCCCTGTCGGGGCGGCTGGTGCTCTTTCAGAGCCGCACCATGCTGCATGAGGTCTTGCCCGTCGCCCGCCAGCGCTTCTCGTTGACCGGCTGGATGAGCGCACGCTCGGCGTAGCCGTCACCCACCAACGACGTGGTCGCCGTGGTCGACGTGGTCGACGTGGGGCGGCAGCTCGCCGGCCTTCTTCAGGCCCAGCGTGAAAATCACGGGACCGGCCAGCTCATTGAGACCGACCACCGCGATGACGAGGGTGGCGAGGGCTTTGCCGACGTCGGGCAGCACGTCGGCGACGATGGTGGCCAGGCCGATGGTGACGCCGGCCTGGGAGATGAAGGGGGTAAAGCCAAGCCGGGTGACGACGGGGACATCGTTGGCGAGACGGTGACCCACGCGACACGCGATGATCGTCATGATGGCGCGAGCAAAGAAGAACGCCAGCGCGATGGGCCACAGCTGCTGCAAAGCCACCAGGTCGACCTTGGCGCCGGCGGTGGCGAAAAAGACGATCATCACGCCGGCGCTGGTCTGCTCCGACGTCTTGACAAGGTCAGGGCCAAAGCGCGTCAGGTTCATCACGACAAAGCCGGCCACGACAAATACCAGCAGCGTGTCGTAGCGGAGATACGCCGACAGGGCGGTGATGCCGTAGCCGACGACGACGACCATCAGCACGCGCTCGCGAGTGATGACCCGCAGCAGCAACGCCACCACCAATCCAAATGCCGTCCCGGCGCACACCGAGGCAAAGAGGTCCTGGGCCAGGTGGGCGAAGATCTCCACCTCGAAGGCCTGCCCCGAAATCTGCCCGCGGGCGACGGCCATGGCCGCGGCGAACAGGGGCAGGACCAGCACGTCGAGCAACACCACGACGCCCAGGGCGTGCTCGGCAAGGGGACCCCTGGCCCTGGTTTCGCTGAGAATGGCCAGCGTGACCGCTGGCGAGCGGGTCAGCGCCAACACACCCCAGATGACGGCCACAGCGACGACGCTGGCGGTGTCGAGACCGTCGAGAAATCGCATCGATCCAGACAACGCGAAGAAAAGCAGCGCCATCACCGGAACGATCAGGCTTGTCTGCGACAACGACGACCACATCACGCTGCGCCACGTGCGCTGCAAGGTGCCGAGGGTCAGCTCCGCGCCGGCCTGCAGGGCGATCAAGGCCAGGGCCAGGGCGTTGATGAGAGAGAGGGCCTTGACGTCGTCGACGTTCAAGATGGCGAAGCCCTGCGGCCCCGCCAGGATGCCGGCGACGAGAAAGCCCGTCAGCTTGGGCAAACGTGCGGCGCTGGCGAGTTTGCCAAACACCGCGCCGGCGATGACGAGGAAGCCCAACGAAAACACCGGCCCGCCGTGTACGGCGACGCCGTCAAAGTTGCGCAGCGTGCGCAGCATGACGACGGCTCCGACGAGCAGAGCAAGAGCGGTCACCCCCTGGGCAAGCTGGGCCGCGGAGGGACGGTGACGCCCGCTCATCGCTGCACCACCATGGGCGGCGTCGACTGGGCGGCTGATGGTGGCGTCGACAGCGCGCCGGCGGGGAACTGCCAGCGGGTACCAAGACCGATGGCGGCCGCCAGCACATCCATCGTGACCACCGCCACCGCCGCCGTCGCCAGCAACAGCTCACCTTCGGGAAGGCCAGCCAACGCATAGCTGGCCGCCACGACCAGCGGCGCCGACGACGACGACAGTCCCGTGGCCAGCACCCGGGCCGAAGGGCGATGACCAACGGCCCACGAGGTGGCCACGAACTGCACAACCAGCTGGCCGGCGGCCAACAAGCCGCCGACGACGAGGGAGGTCAGCGACAGGGGCATCATGGTGCCCACCAGAAACACCACGACGATCCGGGCCGGGCGTTCGGTGGGCGCCAGGGCCGCCCGCAGCACCCGTCCCAACTCAGTGTAACCAAGCGTGGCGCCAGCGACGAGGCCGGCGACAGCCGACGGCAAGCCAGCATCGTGCAGCAGGCCGGCGCCCACCGCCACCACGCCCAGCAGGGCGATGGTGCGGGTGGCGGGGTCGCCGTTGGCGCTGCCGCCCAGCAACCGTTGCACGAGGGCCAGCAGCAGGCCGCTGCCGACGACGACGACGGCAGCCATTGACGGTGGCAGCGGTGACCACGGGGGCAAGATCGCCAGCGCCACAATCGCGCAGGCCACGGCGATGAGGTCGCCGACGTCGATGAGGCGGGAGCGCAAGGCCAGCTCGATGCGGTTGTCGCGGTCGATGGGTGGCGAGCCCACCAGGGCCCCGCCCAGGATGAGGGCGGCGCCGGCCAACAAGGGAGCGTTGTCGTAGCGGCGCAGGCCCAGCAAGTGCGGAGCCGTCAGCGCGGCCATGGCCAGCAGCACCGATGCCGACGTCGACGAGACCACCACGATGGCGGCGCGCAGCGAGGCGCGACCCTGGTCGGCACGACCGGCCTGACGGGATGCCTCACGGGATGCCGAACGCAGCCCGATGAGGATGCCGAGCCAGGTGACGCCGACGGCCAGAGCGGGCTCGAGGCTCTCGACGAGCGATGAAGACAGCAGCGCGAGACCGCCCGGTGCGCAGCCGATCCCAAGCATGATCAACAGCGGCGTCAACAGACGGTCCAGCAGCCCCGACAACGCCGCGGGCCGCGACGCCAGCGTGGCGATGCTCAACAGCAGCAGCAAGACGAGGATGGTGCTCATGGGGCGTGGCGCCTGCCTGCTGCCGGCGTGATGGTGCCAACGTCGACGGCATGGAGCACCGCGCGGTTCAGGGCGTTGTGGGCATCGCTCTTGCCGACGGGGACCGAGAGACGCACCAGCACGGAGTCAGCATCGAGCTCGACGAGTTCGGCATTGCCGTCGGCGTCGACGCTGCGGGCAATGGTGACGAGGGTATCCATCAGCACCATCGTCTTGGCCGTGCGTTCCACGCGCACCAGCTGTTCGAGGCGAGGCTGTCGTCCCAGCCGTCGCAAAGGACGCAGCGCGAGGAGCAACATCGGGATGACCACCGTGCCACCACCGGTTGGCACGAGCACCAGTTCAGTGAGAAAGACGGCGCTGACTTCGCCGCTCATGGTGTCGAGCTCGACCCAATCGCCAGGTTTGACCGTCGAGCGCCACATCACCGACACACCCACCATCGCCGACGCGAGCATCGGCACCATCGCCAGCAACACCACGCCGGCGGCGCCGAGGGCCAGGGACTCCAATGGTGTGCCGAAGCGACCAAAGGCGGCGCCGATGATGAGGGGCATGGCCACCAGCACCACCGCGCCGGTGAGCGCCACGCGGGCAGCGGGTGCCCGGGCGGGAGGCACGACGCCATGTCTGACCCGCCCATCGGCGACGCCGTCGAGCACGAGTTGCAAGAAACGCAAGCTGCCACGCAGCAGCACCAGCAGGAGCCCAGCGAGCAACAAGCCGGGGATGGCAGCGATGAAGGTCTCCAGTCCCTTGAGCACGGGCCGACCGGCGGCGGCGGCCAGCGATTCCAACAAGGGCCGGGTGCGGTCGAATTGGGCCAGGATGCCGGCGACGGTGACGACGACGACGCCCAGCACGGCTGCCACTCGACCCATCACCAGCGCGGTGCCGAGCAGGCCGCGCACCGCGTCGCTGGACAGCAGTTGGATACCGAGCATCGTCAGGGGTTTGATGGTCGCGGCGCGGTCTTCGATCGCGGTGTTGGCGCGGCTGATGGCGCCATTGAGTCCGCGCAAGGTCAAGACGGCCAGCACCGCCAGAAACACCGCGAAGAACACGTGAAACGCCAGGTCCTGCAGCGAGCTGCGCGTGTCGTAGGCGCCGACGAACTCCACGAGGTGGGTCTCAAGTTCCTCAGCGAACGCCGGCATCGACGTGGCGCCGGCGGCGATGGCGTCTTGGGCGCTGAGGGCAGCGACGGTCCGTCCCCGGACTTTCACCAAAGCCATGCCGTCGCGCACCACGACCTGGGCCGACGGCATGTTCGCCACCGGCGGGGTGCGCAGGGCCGCGGCGAAGGCAGCGCTGGCTTCGGCAGCGCGGCGACGTGGCTGCTTGCCATTGGCGGCGAGCTGGAAGAACACCGGCGTGGTGAGTTCGTCGACGACGACAGCCACCCGGGGCACGGCCTCGCCCTGGTCGACGATGCCCGCTGGCGGCACGGGTGCTGGCGCGCTCGACGACAGAGAGGGCGATGATGGCGGCGACGCCGTCGGCGCGGCGCCCCCGTCGAGCAGCTGCACCGCATTGGCGTCACCTTCGGCGAAGACGGTGCCGGCGTCGGCGACCAGGACGCCACCATCGACGACGTCAACAGCGAGGTCACCGGGGGTTGTAGTCACCAGGGTGAGCAGCAGCAGCGCGGGGGTCATGGTCTCTCCAGCACGTGTTGGTGGTCTTCGCCGGCCGCGAAGGACATGGTGGACGACGGCATGACCTCGCCACGGCACAGCGATGTCTGGACGCGTCGAGGACGACCGCTGCTGTACCAACTTCGAGGCCTGAGGGAATCCACCACCGCGGATCGTCACAAAATGACGTCGGACACCCACCAGCGGCAGACCCCGGCGTCAAGGCATGCTACGCGCCGACATCTGGCCGCGCCCTCGTCAGGAGTCCGTCATGTTTCGCTTCTCCCTTGCCTGCCTCGTCCTGTGTCTGGCCTCGACCATCGGCTGTGGAGCCTGCATCCCCGGGCAGCCCGCCGGCGAAGGCGAAGGTGAGGGCGAAGGTGAGGGCGAAGGTGAGGGCGAAGGTGAGGGCGAAGGTGAGGGCGAAGGCGAAGGCGAAGGCGAAGGCGAAGGCGAAGGCGAGGGCGAAGGTGAGGGCGAGGGCGAAGGCGAGGTCAGCTGCACCGACGATGCCGCGTGTCTGACGCTGGGCACCATCTGCGTCGGCGGCACCTGTGTCGATGGCTGTCGCAGTGGCCGCGATTGTCCCGCCGACCGGGCCCGCTGTGACACCGCATTTCCACCCAACGGCGGCTGCTTTGCGTGCCTGCAAGACGACCAATGCGGCGCTGGCGAAGCCTGCCGCGACCGCGCCTGCGTCCAGGTCTGCGCCGTCGACGGCGACTGCAGCGGCGGTGTCTGCGCCGACGGCGCCTGCGTGCAATGCCGTGAAGACGCCAACTGCAGCCTGGGCAGCCTCTGCCTGGCCAATGCGTGTGTCGAGGGCTGCCGCAGCAACCGCGACTGCGCCGTCGACGACGTCTGCCGCGATGGCAGCTGCATCGCCGGATGTCGCACCGACCCGGTCGATACCTGCCCGGTGGGTGCCCGCTGCGAGCAGGATGTCTGCGTGTTGGGGTGCGGCACCGACGACAGCCGCTGCGGCGCGGACCAGGTCTGCCGCGACAACGCCTGCGTCGCGGCCTGCGTCGACGGCAACGACTGCGCGCGCAACACCGCCTGCTTGAGCGGCGCCTGCGTCGACGGCTGCCTGGGCGACGGCGACTGCGCGGGCGTCATCGGCACCAGAGACACCATCTGCCTGGGCGAGACCGCGACCGTCGCTGGGGCCTGTGTCCAGTGCGTCGTCGACGATGATTGCGGCTTTGCTCAGGTCTGCGGCACCGACCACAGCTGCCGCACGCCCTGCAACCAACAGGGTGGCTGCATCGTGGGCGTGTGCGACCCCAGCGACGACGTGTGCGTTGGCTGCCTCGACGACGCCAGCTGCGGCGCCTTGCAGGTCTGCGATCCCATCAGCCGCAGCTGCGTGGCCGAGGAGGCCTTGTGTGCCCCCTGCCAGCGCGACGACCAATGCGGCGCCAACAACCTGTGTCTGCGTATCCGCACCAACTTGAATACCGACCGCGGCTGTGGTCTCGATTGCAGCGCCGACCAGGCCTGCCCCTCCGGCTCGACCTGCCAGGACGTGTCGCAAAATGCCGTGCTGCTCGGCCGTCAATGTGTCCCCGACAACGCTGTCGTCGAGCCCATGAGCTGCAACGCGTTTCGCAACCTCGCCGGCGAGACCAGCTGTCAGTTTGTCGGCGGCTTTGTGTGCGGTGCCGGCGGCACCTGCGTCAACGACGTCTGCACCATCGCCTGCGCCACCGGGGCCGATTGTCCCTACGGCACCGTGTGCGGCACCAATCCTGCCGGTGCCCAGCCAGCCCAGGTCTGCCTGCCGCCCATCTGAGACGACGCGACCGTCGTCAGCCGGGCCTGGCCCGGCGTTCCAGCAGGTCGACGATGGCGGCGGCGACGTCGATGTCGCAGGCGGCGGCGAGGTCCATCAGCTGCGGCGTGCGGTTGACGTCGAGGACCACCGGGCCGCCCGCGGTGGCGATGACGTCGACGGCGCAGACATCGAAGGCGCACAGCAGCGCGCAGCGCTGACCCAGGGCCGCCAACGCGGCGGTGATGGGCGTGTGGCGCCACGCTTGTGTCGAGCGGCGGACGTCGACGACGCCCTCGTCGTCACCCGCGTCGTCACCCGCGTCGTCACCGTCGAGGTCGATGGCGCCCACGGCGACCACGCAGCCCCCCACCACCGCCAGCCGCAGCTGGGTGCCCCGCAGACGGGGCTGTACGATGGCTGGCACCCCTGGCGTCAGTCGGGCGCCCACGACCACCTCGCCGCCGACCACCGGCTTGGTGATGACGTCGTCGTCGTCGTCGTCGCGGCGCTCGTGGGCGTGGTCGGTGATCACGGTGGTGGCCACAGCGACCCCCGCCCGGGCCAGCGTCGCCAGCTGCAGGGGCTTGAAGTCAAAGGGGCGGGCCCGACTCGGCGACGACAACACCGGGACGCCGCGGGCCTCGACGTCGTGGGCGATGGACCAGGCGAGCTGATGGCGGGCGGCCTGGGCCTTCTGCAGCGCGTCGTGCTCCTCGGCCCGCAACACCACGTGACCCGGTGCGGTCCGCGCGAAGGCCGAGGGCAGGGGACCAAGCAACACGACGTCGAGCGACGCCAGGTCGACGTCGACGTCACCCAACTGCAGGCGACCGAGCTCGGGCCAAAAGCATACCGGGCCGCTGACGAAGTCGGCGTTGTCGAGGACGACCGTGTCGTGGCCCCGCGCGGTGGCGGTGGCGATGACGGCGCCGAGGGTGGCGTCGGCCGCGGGGCGTCGTCGACCAAAGACGGCGAGCCTCACGGGCGACGGCTGCGGCGTGCTTTGGCGTCGCCAGCCGGAGCGGCGGCACATTGGCGGGCCAGGCTGCGCGCCGAGGCGGGTTCGACGCCCACGACGACAAAGCGGCGGGGATGGCCCAGGAAGGGGCCGTCGTCGTGCCTCTCCAATTCGATGATGACGCTGGCGGGGCTGCCGTCGCAGGTGCCCAACAATTCGATCTGGGCCCCCTCGATGGTCTCTCGGACGCGACCGATCGCGGCCATGCCTTCGTTCATGTGCAGCGGCCCGACGCTGCGCTCGACCCGTCCCCCGGCGATCGCCTGGCGCAGACCCTTGGCGGCGTCTTTGGCCATGACGTCACCGACACCCTTGGCGACAGCGCCGACCAGGGATCCAAGCACGCTGCTGCCGCCGTCGGCGCCGCTGACGCCCAGGCCGTCGGCCACCAGCGCACCCATCGCCTGTGTCGATGACGACGCAAAACGCTCCAGGGCCACCACCCGCTCCACGCGGGCGACGTCTTTGGTCTCAACGCCCTGCGAGATCTCCACGAGGGTCCAATACGGCGACGTGCGCAGCCAGGCTGCGGCGCAGACCACGAGGAGGAACGAGACGAAGAAGAGGCGCTTGAGGGTCTGCATCACTGGCTCGCGACGGGGAGAGCGGGCGACTCAGCGAGGGCGCCCAGGCCACCCAGCAGGGCCTTGCAGGTGTCGCGCACGGTGTCGACGGGGACCGTGACGCAGGCCGCGCGCACGATGTCGGCGGCCAGGCATTGCAGCCAGGCGTCGGCCGCCAGCCGGGCGCGCTCGTCGGCGACGCCGCAGGCGCCGAGGGCGCGGGCCAACTCGACGCGACGCCAGTGGTACGGCGGGCTCTCCATCAGGGCGGCGCGGGAGCGGACCTCGACCTCGGCGGCGGCCAGCACGTCTCGGTGGTCGACGACGAAGTCCACCAGCGCGCCCCACAAGGTCAGCAGTCGTCGCAGCGGCTCCGCATCCCTGGGCAGCCCGAAGCGCAGCCGCACGGCCTCCTGCAGCACCCGCTCATCGTCGTCGAGGAGGGCGCGAAACAGGGCGTGTTTGTCGGCGAAGCGTCGATACAGCGTGCCCTTGCCCACCCCGGCGGCGGCGGCGAGCTCGTCCATGCAAACGCCAGCGAGGCCACGTCGCTCCATCAGCTCGCGGGCGGCAGCGAGGATCTTCTGCCGGTTGCGCGCGGCGTCTTTGCGTTCGGTCACAGGCGCCCCATCAGGCCCGTCAATGACCCACGTCACAAGTGGCAGCGATCGTCCCAACAGGCACCTCGAATTCCACTGTGACGCCTGCAGACGCAGACGCCAACCAACCGTCTCGCCACCGCGGCACCGACCCGATCCGGCTCCACGCCAGCTGCTCGATGGCGCTTGCTAAACGGACCATGGTCCGTATAAATCCTTCATCGCGACCCGGCCAGTGTTTCGTGCGGGTCCCTGGAGTTCACCATGCTCAAGCGCCTCTCCCTCTTCGCTGTGCCAACCGCCCTCGCCCTCGCCGCCGGCCCCGCCGCCGCCAGCAGCTGGGTCCTCGACGCCGACCACACCACCGTTGGCTTTGCCGTGCAGCACATGATGGTCACGACCCAGAAGGGCGCCTTCGACACCTTCACCGGCACCATCGAGCTCGACGACAAGGACGTCACCAAGTCCACCGTCACCGTCAGCATCGACACCGCCAGCATCAACACCAAGAGCAAGAAGCGCGACGACCACCTGCGCTCGCCCGACTTCTTTGATGCCGTCAAGTTCCCCAAGCTCACATTTGCGTCGACCAAGGTCGAAAAGGCCAAGGACGGCAGCCTCAGCGTCACCGGCAACCTCACCATGCACGGCGTCACCAAGCCCGTGACCCTGACGGTGGCTCCCGTCAGCGAGGGCCTGAAGGATCCCTGGGGCAACCTTCACCGCGGCACCACCGCCGTCGCCAAGATCAACCGCGAAGACTTCGGCCTCTCGTGGAACGCGGCCCTCGAAAAGGGCGGCGTCATCGTCGGCAAGGAAGTCACCATCGAGCTGCAGATCGAGCTCATCCCGGCTCCGGCGGCGGCTCCGGCGGCGGCTCCGGCGGCGGCTCCAGCCACCAAGAAGTGAACGGCTGACGCCGTCACGGTCGAAAGGCAAAAAAGACCGGGGATGCCCGGTCTTTTTTTGTGAGGCCCGGTCCTGGTCGGGGGGGCGCGTCGTCGCCGCGTCATGGCACGCGGGTGTCGTCGCGCGGCTCCCGCTCAGGAGCCGCGCGGGCCGTCATTGGGGAGGCGGCGGCGCGTCACCGATGGGAGCTGCTTCTTCGCCAGGGTCGACGGCGTCGGCGATGGCGATGGCGTAGATGCTGCCGGCGATGACGACCGTGAGGGCGCCCAGGCCGATGGCGACGGGGATGAGGTTCTTCTCGGGCTGTCGCGCCACGGGAATCAAGCGGCCCGCGTCGTCGCGGGCGTTGGGCACGTACGCAGTGCTCTCGGCCACAGCCCAGGTCGTCAGGCCGCCGCCGACCAACACCACCGAGCCCCCCACTGCGCTTTTGGTGCTGTCGGACCAGACGTTGGGGTTGCACACGGTGGCGCAGCCGCTGCTGCCGACGACACTGCCGACGCTGAAGGCCGCGAGGATGATGGCTGTGCCCAGCGGGTTCACGTTACGGAAATACACAAGCCCCCTCCACGCAGATGCCGCCGTCGCAGTCGTCGTCGGCAGTGCACTCAGGACAGACCGGGCAGTCGCAGCCGTCGACGAAGGCGCCGCATTCGTCGCCACACAGCTCGGCGCAGGTGAAGCAGCCGTCGGTGGTGCACAGGCTGTTGATGGCGCACAGGAAGCCCACGTCGTCGCACAGGGGAAAGCACCGCTGGGTGTCGACGTCGCAGCCACCGCGCTCGGGGCAGGCGGTGTCGTCGTCACAGGCGGCGGTGCAGATGGAGGCGCCGTCGACCACGCCGCAACTGCGGCTGTCGCTGCAGACAAGGTCCTCGCTGCAGGCCTGGTACAGGCCGGCCTGTTGCAGCAGCGGGCAGGGCAGGTCGGCGGCGCCGGCGCAGTCGGCGTCGAGGGCGGCGTTGATGGCGTCGATGCAGGCGGCGCTCTCGTCGACGTCGACGGTGCAGGTGAAGTTTGGATTCCTGCGTTCGCAGGTCGAAGCATCCGCGCCGCCGCCGCAGCGCTCTTCGAACTCGCACAGGCCGATCAGCACCTGTTCGCAGGCGGCCGATTCGCGGTCGCAGGTGCAGCTGTCATTGATGAGCGCGACCAGCGCCATCATCCACCACCGTCGTTGCATCGACGCACCCTACCACCCGTGTGGTGGATGGGGCGAGTCGGGTCGGGTCAGCTGCGGATCATGGCCGGGAAGCTGCGGCGGCCGGGGTAGTCGACGCCGAGGGCGCCGGCGACGACGGCATAGACGTCGCCTTCGCGCATGACGGTGCCCGGCACGGCCTCGCCGCTGCTTGGATCAAAGCCGTAGGTCAGCAGCGTGGTGGGGTCGATGCCGCCGTAGACGCGGTTGCCGCGCAGCAGCGGCGACACCATGACGACGCCGTTGTTGAGGTGATGGCCGGTGCCATAGGCCGACGCATTGGCTGGGCGGATTTTCTCGCGGCCGAAGTCGGTGGCGACGTAGATGAGGCTGCGATCCCACAAGGTGGCGCCCTGGCCATCGGGCTCGCTCTTCAACAGGTCCACCAGGCCGTCGATGACCCGCAGCATGCGGCTCCACATCGCATTTTGGGTACCTGGGTGGTCGTTGTGGGAGAAGTCGAAGGCCAGCGGTGGGTTCTCCAGCGTGGCGCCCTCGAGGACGGGGGAAAACGACGGCGCAATCGTGATGGCCGCCGACGTGCCCGTCTTGGCGAGCATGAAGGCCAGCGCCGCCTGGGCCTCGAGTTCGTCGCCCAGCAGCCCGGGGAATTTCTCGCGCACGCGGACGCCGTCGGGCGAGCTTTGCAGGCCGGCGTCGGCGAGGGGAAAGCGGGCCGGGTCGTCAGCGACGAGCATCAGCCGGGTGATGAGGTCGCGGGCTTCGACGTCGGGCAGAAACGTGCGCCGCTGTTCCAGAAATCGTTGTCGCAGCGGCGCGTTTTGAAACGTGTGGCCAAAGGGCGACAGCCCTTCGAGTCGGTCGCGAACGCCGCGGGCCCGGCGGATGAGGGCGTCGGCAGGGACGTTGGCGACGCCGCGGAAGCCATGGGTGGCGAGGGGAAAAGTGCGGGGATCGGCGACGGCCTCGGGGCGGGACCGGGGATCGAGGCTCGGGTCGTCGCCGGGCTCGAGGTAGCCGCCGTCGGCGAGGTTGCAGTTGGGCAGGGGCACCGAGCCACCGTGCACAGCGGCGATGGCCTCCATGATGGTGCGGCCGGCGTTGATGCCGGCGCCGGTGACAAAGCGCTTTTGGCCCACGAGGTGGTTCACGCTCGTGCTCTCGACGGTCATCACCGCGGTGTCGGCGCCGTGCTTCTGCAAAAAGGTGCGCTGCAAGAAGGCGCCGCCCAACGGCAAGCCGCCGACGTTGGCGTTCTTTTTTTCCCACGCAGCGCAGGCCACCGATGGTCTCGACCAACGACGACGGCTGCACCGCCAACGTCGACCCAAACGCGCCGGCCTCGGTGTCTGTCACCGCCAGGAAGCTGTCGGCGATGTTGGCGCCGCCGGCGCCAGCGACGACAAAGAGCAGGCGCGCGGGCAGGGCGGCGGCCTGCTGGCCCCGGGCCCGCGGTGCTGGCAGCACGCCGCTGACGCCGAGGGCGGCGGCCGCGCCCAGCAGCGCACGACGAGAAAGCTGGGGACCAATGGCGCGGGTCATGGGGACTCCACAAAGCTTTGCGGCAGGTTCACAAGCCGGATCAAAAGAAGAGCGTTTCCGTCGTCGAGGCCACGGCGAAACACGAGAGCTTGGCGAAGTCGAGGCCGCTGATGCCGCGGCCTTCGTCGTCGGTGAGCAGGGCATTCAACTCCACCAGCTCGGCCTCTCTGGGCTCACGGGCATGCAGGCGACGATAGAGTTCGGTCCCCAGGAAGCGCGCGCCCTCGATGGTGTCGGTGGCACTCGGGTCGAGGGGCTCATCGGTGAGGGCATGGCCGCGAAAGATGAAGGCGCCGACGCGGGTGCGTTCGAGTTCGACCGCGACGCTGCAGGCCGACAACGCCAATCGATCGAAGGCGACGGCGGTGGTGGCGCCGGGTTCGAGCAGCGGTTCGTACTGGCCTTTGACGAAGGCGTCGTTGCCACCGAGGGGCACCTGGTGGGCGAAGTCGACGCAATCAAAGCGGCCGAGTTCGCGGCACAGGTCTTCGACGGGGACAAGCAGGGCCTGCGACAAGCCGCGAGCGAGGGCCGGACCCCGCTGCCACAGGAGGGCCCCGCGCGTCGACACCGCCATGGTGGAGAGGCCATCGTCGTCGACGATCGGGGTCGCTGGCGTCGGCGGCGGCGACGACGATGGACAGCCGGCCAGCGAAGCGATGGTCAGCAGCGCCGCGGCCGCGCCAGCAACGAGGTCAGCACAGAGAGCACGCATCAGGGCACCTGGAAGGTGTTGGTGTCGATCAGCCGGTGAAGGGCACGGTTGGCGCTGTAGCCGTCGTCGGGCAGGCCGCGCCACAGCGCCTCGAATTCGGCCCTCTCGTCGGCAGCGGGAGCGCGGGCGAAGGCGAGGCGCCACAGCATCACGCCCAGGTTGCGACGGAAGGCGTCGGTGGTGACGGCGTGTTCGGCCCAGGTCCGCAGATCGGGAATGTCGGTGCCCAACATCTGGCCTGCGGTGCCCCACGGCACGCGGCCGGCGTCGAAGCTCCCCGTCAAATCGATGCGGCTGACGCTGCCGGGGCGCAGGCGACCAATGCCGTTGTAGGGCGAAAATGCGTAGCTCAGGGGGTCGAGGGTGCTGTGGCACACGACGCAGGCGGCCTGGCCGACGCCCTTGCCGTCGACGTCGCGGGGCTCGTTGTCGACGGGATGAATCCCCTCGCCCTTCGCGATGTCCATGCCGAGGTAGGCCCGGTAGGCCTGCGCCGCCGTCGTCCTGGGCAGGGCTGAGAACATGGTGTGGTTCATCAAGAACCACTGGCTCGTGATCATGCCCGCGCGTCGCTCGGGAGGCAGCGGTTGGCCACCCGTCTCCAGCGGTGCGCCGGCCGGAAAGGGCACGATGCCTTCGACGACGTCGCCGTTGTCGTCGATGTGATAGTCGGCCAGCAACAGGTCGCGCAGGTCGTGGTCGTTGGAGAAGATGTGGCTGAAGAGCCGGTAGTCCCAGTGGTAGTCGGCGAGGGGAATCAGCCCATCAAAGCCGATGCTCTCCAGGGGCCGGATGCGGGCGTCGGCCAATCGATGCAGCGCGAAATCCTGCCAGAACGTCGACTGCAGGCAGGTGGTCAGGGCCTCGTGCAGCGCTGATTGCCGGTCGTCGTCGTTCAGGGCGGCGAAGGCGCCGACGTCGTCAAAGGTCGGCTGCTCGCCGCAAAAAATCGTGTGGACCCGGCGAAACGCAAAGCGGGGGTCGCTGCGGCCGACGGCGTAGAAGGCGTTGTCGTCGCCGACGGGTGCCGATGGCTGCGTGTAGGCGCTGTTGACGTTGCCCGGCAGGGTCCCAAGCACCAGCTCTTCCAGATTGCTCAGGCCGTCGCCGTCGCTGTCGTCGGCGTTGGCGGCGGCGACGGCGGGGCCGACGCGGGCTTCGAAGTTGTCGAAGGTGTAGCTGTCGTCGCCGGCGAGGGCATCCAACACGCGGGCGCCGTAGGCGTTGAGGTCGGGAGGACCCTGATGGCACAGGGTGCACGAGGGCAGGGTGCCCTGGCAGGCGGCGATGTCGGCACCGGCCTCGCTGGCACAGAGGCCGCGCGGTGCCGTCGGGCGCGCCAGGGTCGCGGTGGGCGTCAGCAGCGACGCCGCTGTCGACAGGGTCAGGGCCAGGGCCAGGGGCTGCACGCGCATGGTGACAGCGTTTCACGGGGGGACGATGGTGAACAGCAGGTGGCACAGCGCCATCGAGCCCACTGTCGGGAACGCGCCCACAATGTGCGCGGGGCGTGGGTGCGGTGGCGCGGTGGGTGGTGTGTTTGGTGTGGAGCAGGTGCGTGCTGTGACCGCGGCGTCTGTTGGGCCTGCGCCGCGGCCGGCTGGCCGGCGCATGCAAACGCCGTCCTGCCTCGGGCACCGCCCCCGATGGATGCTGGCACGGGGCCTGCTTCACCGTCGGTAACCATCCAACGAAAGGGACCAGCCATGCACCGCTTCCTGCTTCCGACCTTCACCGCCCTTGCGTGCACCCTCGGCACCGTGGGTTGCATGCAGAACGTCGACTATGTTGACCCCACCCAGAACCAACCCACCTGGGGCGGCATCGGTGGCGGCAGCGAGATGCAGGGCGTGAACCTGCAAGACGCCACGCTGCGCGGCGAC
This sequence comes from uncultured Myxococcales bacterium, assembly GCA_903952805.1. Classification (GTDB taxonomy): domain Bacteria; phylum Myxococcota; class UBA727; order UBA727; family VGSZ01; genus VGSZ01. The sequence continues at coordinate 18,564 of CAJBHN010001182.1, forward strand.
ATCGGCCCCGTCCGCCAATTCGACGGCCCCGCCCAGTCGGTCGAGGCCTATGACGACGCGGCTTATGGCTCGAGCACCATCACGATCTACGGCAACAGCACCCTCGGCACCGGCTTCATGATGGTCACCCTCGACCGCAGCTTGACGTCGCTGCCGCCGGGCGAGACCCGCATCCTGGGCAACGACTTTGGGACCTCCAGCTACGTGCAGCTCTGCTCCGACAACAGCGACGCCCATTTCGACGGCGTCGCCCAGGAGGTCGTCATCGAGGTCACGCCCCGCGGCCCCGACCGCGACATCACCATCGAGGCCACCATCTCGGAAGACTACGAGGGGCCAATGGCTGCCCCCACCGTCGTCAACGCCGCCTTCACCCTCGTGCAATGACATCTGCTGAAGATCTGCTGACGGCGACCATCGCGCGATGAGGCCCACAAAAAAGCGCCTGGCACATGCCAGGCGCTTTTCGCATTTCAGGATGAGGTCCGTTCCCCTCTCCCTTCAGGGAGAGGGGCAGGGGTGAGGTCAACCCCGGTCGCCCGGGTCCTTCGGCTTGCGCTCGGCTGAAGATCTGCTGACGGCGACCATCGCGCGATGACGCCCACAAAAAAGCGCCTGGCACATGCC
>CAJBHN010001183.1 GCA_903952805.1 uncultured Myxococcales bacterium
AACTCGACGACATCGCCGTCGCCTGGACGACGGAGCGGGGCCACACCAACGGGCCCCTCAACTACCACGGGTACCCGCGCAGCATCTGCACCTCGGTGAACGAAGTCGTCTGCCACGGCATCCCCACCAAAACGCTGAAGCTGAAGGAGGGCGACATCATCAACGTCGACGTCAGCCCCATCGTCGACGGCTGGTTTGGCGACACCTCCAAGACCTTCTTCGTCGGCACGCCCCAACCCCACGTGAAAAAGCTCGTCGAGGTCACCGAGGAGTGCCTGCGCCTGGGCATCAAGGCCGTCAAGGACGGCGGTCGTGTGGGCGACATCGGCAAAGCCATCGAGACCCATGCGCACAAACACGGGTTCAGTGTCGTCGAGGACTTCGTCGGCCACGGTCTCGGGCGCACCTTCCATGCCCCGCCGCAGATCCCCCACTACTACCGCGGTCGTGGCGACCGACTTGAAAAGGGCATGGTCTTTACCATCGAGCCCATGATCAACGCCGGTCGCTTCGAGACCCGCACGCTGAAGGATGGCTGGACCGCCGTCACCATCGACGGCAAGCTCTCGGCCCAATTCGAGCATACGATCGCCATCACCGACGCCGGCGTCGAGGTGCTCACGGTCCTCGAGGGAGACACCTTCATCTGACGGCGACGGCACCATTGACGAAGCATCCGTTTTTGCGGAAACTCGGTGTCAATGGCTGATGACGACGACAAAGGTCCGGACCTCGCGCCGGTGGTGGGTGGCAATCTCCGCCGGCTGCGGACGGAGCGCAGCCTCTCGCTGGAGGCATTGGCGCGCCTCTCGGGCGTGTCGAGGGCCATGTTGGGCCAGATTGAGCTTGGCCAATCCGCGCCGACCATCAATGTCTTGTGGAAGATCGCCCGGGCTCTCGAATTGCCCTTCGCGGCGCTGATGAACCAGCCCCAGCAGTCGACGGGACCGCGGGTCCTGAAGGCCAACCGCACCAAGCGCTTGACGTCGCACGACGGCGGTTTCTCGTCGCGGGCGCTGTTCCCGTTCGATGAGCCCCGGCGGGTCGAGCATTACGAGCTGATTCTCAAGGAGGGCTGCGCCGAAGAGGCCGAAGCCCACGCCGCCGGCACCCGGGAAAATCTGGCGGTCAGCGCCGGCACCGTCGACGTGGTCGTCGACGGCATCACGTTCCATCTTGATACCGGTGACGCCATCACCTTCGACGCCGACGTCCCCCATGCCTACCGCAACCCGGGCACGGGTGATGCGGTCATGTACCTGGTGATGTCCTACGTCGAAGCGCAACGCTGACGACGTCCCGCAGGACAGGACAGAACAGGACGCAGAGCGTTGGCTGCGCAACGTCCTCGATGACGTCGAAGGCTGGATCCCGGGGCCGAAGGCCGGCCCCACGCCCGAACAGGAATCGATCAGTAGTCGTCGTCGGGAGCGGCGTCGTCGGTGGCCTCGTCTTCGAGCTCTTCTTCGTCCGCGGGCTCCTCGGGGACTGCCTCGACCTCTTCACCGTAGTCATCGCCGTAGGACGCTGGCGCGGCGGCCGGCATGTCCTTCTTGGGGTCGTCTGCCGGATCAGCGCCGCATTTGGGGCACTTCACGTTCGGCTTGTTCAGGTCGTAGAACTTTGTCGCGCACGACCAGCAGGTGAACTTATTTCCGAACTTGCTCATGGCTCGCCTCGAGTTACGTCGAGACGGCTCATGCCACCGCACCCGACCGCCTGTCAATCTTGGCCGTCGGCGAATTTCCACATTCTGGTGGCTGAAGGCCGTCCCGGGCTGGCCCTTTCCGCTGCCGGGGCGGCGTTGGAACGCGGTCAGCGGGCTTCGAACATCTTACAGAAGAAGATCGGCGTGCCGTCGGGGACGTCGAAGGCGGCCAGGCGGTGGGGGGTGGTGGGATAGAGGAGGTCGCACACCTTGTCGTCGTCGACGAAGTGCTCGCACTCCTCACAGGCACACACCAGGCGCAGGGACGCCCTTTCGCGACGAAGTTTGTCTGACATGACCATCTGCATGCTTGAACGCTATACCGGATTCATGCCCTCGCCGACGAGCCAGGATCTCAAGGCGCTGCCCCTGTTTGGCGGCATCGCTGATAGCGCGCTGGACTGTCTGGTGAGTCGATGTGAGGTGCAGCATTTCGGTGCTGGCGACGTCATTTTCAGCGAAGGCGATGCCGCTCGCACCCTGTATGTCGTGCGCCAGGGGGCTCTTGAGGTGGTCAAACGCCGCGGCGACGGCGAGGTGCTGCTGGGCAAGGTGCTGCCGGGGGAGTGCGTCGGTGAGATGAGTTTCATCGACATGCAGCCCCGCTCGGCGACGGTGCGGGCGACGGAGCCGACCGAGGTGTGGGTGTGGGCCTACGCCTCGATCCACGAGCGCTACTGCGCCGATCTCAAGTGCGGGATGTTGATCGTGATGAACATCGCCCGCGAACTCAGTCGGCGCCTGCGTCGCGCTGACGACCTCCTCGCCGGCAAATGATCCCGGTCACCATCAGCCGTCGTCGTCGTCGTCGTCGTCGTCGCCGAACACACGGGCGAGGGTGGCGTGGTCGAGCAGTTCAGGCCCGTCAGCCGACGACAACCGTGCTTGGTCGGTGACGGGCCCGCAGCCCGGGGCGCCGAGGTCTGTATCGTCGACCAGTCGCGGTGGTGTGCTGTCCCAGCCGGCGTCGACGATGCGGCCGCGGGCGTCTTTGACAACCCACCAACGGACCTGCTCAGCCGGGGCGTCCTCTTGTGCCGACAACGCGGCGGCGAAGGCCTGGCGGCCGTGGACATCGCGAGCAGGCTCGCGGGACAGCTCGGCCCGCCAGTAGCGGTAGTCCCACTGCACGGGGCTGAGCACGCCGTCGACCTTGCCCTCAGGCAGGCCCAACCAGCGAGCCAGCGTCCGGTGGAAGAAGGCGGCGTCGACGCTCGGCGCTGGTGCAAGCGACTGACCGACCGCGCGCAGGGCGTTCGCCAGGTCGAGGGGATCGGAGGTTGCAGCCACAGCAACCAGCATGCCCTCGATGGTTGACCCGTGCCAATCGGTAGGGCGCCGATCAGGCCTCTTTGGGCAGGCGCAGGGCGATGGCGTCCCGGAGGGTTTCGGTCATGATCATCAGGTCATCGCCCGCGCTTTCGCCGCCGCTGTCCCATTCGCGCAGCTCGTCGAGGGTCTTGACGATGGCGCTGAGGGCCCGGCGCAGATGGCGGACTTTGTCGTCAGCCTTCTTGGGCTTGAGGTCGTCGGGGATGGCTTCGTTGAGGGAGCGCTTGAGCGACGCGGCGTTTTCGCCGTCGAGGGCGGCGCGCTTGAGGGACAGATAGGCGTCTTCGCTGACCTTGGCTTCGCTGAGGGCCTTTTTGGCGTCGGCCAGCACGTTGACCGAGTTCAGGTCCGGCAGCGGCCCCTCGGGCAGCGTGGCGTCGTTGCTGCGGCGCACCAGGTCGCTGCGGTCGCGGGGAGGCAGGTACTCGGGGGCCTCGTCGCCCAACCAGGTGAAACTGCGCACGAGCTTCTTGGCGGTGGCGGCGGTGATGAACAGCTCGTCGGCGCAATAGCGCTCGAAGCTGGCGAAGCCCCAGCTCTTGTAGAGCTGGTTCTTCAGGATTTCCGCCAGGTGCTCGCCGAGGATCACCCACGAACTCTTGAACGCCAGCGCCGACTCGAGCACGAGGTAGCGGGGGCTGCCCTCGTCGAGGGTGGCCAAGCGGCCCAAGATGGACACCTCGGCGTGGGTCATCGCCGGCGCCTTCGACATCTTGGAGGTTGGCGACGGAGCCTTCTTCGACGGCGGCGCCTTCGTCGACGTCAGCGTCGTCCACCCCGGCTTCGTCGTCGACGCCGTCACCGGCGGCGACGTGCGCGCCATGGCCGACGTGCGCGACGGCGCCCGCTTCGACGGTGCCTGTGCCGTCGAGGATTGCTGCTGTGCCCTGGCCACTTTGGAGGAACTTGCCACACGGACCCCATTGGCGTTGGACGTCATCGCTGCCGCGGCGACGCCGTCTGGTGCTGCTTGCAAGACGCCCACGCCGTCACTGGCGAACCGGTGAGGGGTGGGCTGGTGTCATACTCGGACCGACATGTCCAACGACGCTGTTGCCACACTGCGGTGGCAACAGGCGCTGCTCAGCGACGCCCGCGACCGCCGCCGTCACGACCGCGACCGCCACCGTCGCGACCGCGACCGTCACGACCACCGCCGTCGAAGCGACGACGGCTGCCGCCGCTGCTCTGGCTCTTGGCGCGCTCGCACACGATGGTGCGGGG
>CAJBHN010001184.1 GCA_903952805.1 uncultured Myxococcales bacterium
ACCGTCCTTCGACCTGAGACGACACCCACCTGCAGCCCCTCGGACTCACGTTCTTCCCGCATCGGAGACCTCGATGTCCTCACTCGTCACCCACGGCGCCGGCCTCGATTCCAGGAACGACCACGAGACACTTTCACGCCTGTGACGTCACGTTCCGTTGGCGCGCCACGCACGAGCGCTTCGCTCGTACTTGGTGGTGGTGCAAGCGCGAGGCTACCTGGGCAGACGCACGCGACACGGAGCAAGCCGAGGGGTCGTGTGTGACGAACCATGCATGGAAGCGACTGCGGGTGCAGTATTTTACACGGCGAGGCTGTTTTCATGCCCGAATCCGATATTTCTGCGACCGACATTCGATTTTCAAATGCGCGACGATTGCTCGGCGAGGGGAGACGAACCGAGGCGTTGCGCGCACTCACCGATTTCGAATCGTTGATGGCGTCATTCCAGAATCCGGCAAGCACAGCCGACAGCGTTTTCGAATGGTACGCCGTCTGGGATCTCTTTTCCCCAACGTCCAACGAGCTCGATGTCGAAGGCAGGATGTGGCGCGATTTCGCGCGCAGGAATCGCCACCATTTTGGTCGGCCCCGCTTGGAGCCGTGGCGCGTGCTCTTTCAAGCGGCAATGGACCATGCCGACGATAGCGCCGTCACGCGCGCGGCTGAGGCTTACGAAGCAGCAGGCAAGCGAACCTGGGCGTGGCTGCGCTGGCTCGACCGGCCACGGCGATGGGCTGAAGACCCGTGCATCGGGCTGTGGGTCGGGCACAGCAAATCCGTCGACGGCCTCGCCTTATCGCCTGCCGGCAAGGTTGTGTCGTGGTCCCGAGATGGGACGCTGCGGGTGTGGAATCCTGCAACAGGCGCCGCCACAGCCATGATGGATGGGCATGCTGGCGCCGTGCACGGGGCGCTGTGGCTCGATAACGAACGCGTTGTGTCGTGGTCGGCGGATGGGACGCTTCACATCTGGGACGCTGCGACGGGCACGGTGCTCACGACGCTGAAGGGGCACACCGGTGTTGTCCTTGGAGCATGCACGCTGCGCGACGGCGCGCTGCTGTCGTGGTCCGCCGACGAGACCCTGCGCATCTGGGATGCTGCGACGGGTCGAACGCGACGGGTCCTGAATGGACACAGTGGCCAGGTGAAGGGCGCGCGAGAAGAGGCCGACGGCACGATATTTTCCTGGTCGGCCGACGATTCCTTCAGCGGGTGGAACGGCAAGACCGGCGCCCGCGGTGCCGTGCGGGAGCGGTCGTATACGAACGAACGCGGCCTGTGGACGGGCAAAGGGCCCGGTGTCGTCGGCGTTGCGTGGCTGCCAGACGGCCGTCTGCTCTCGGTGCACCGCTCTGAGCTTGTCATATGGAACAAGAACGAGAGATTCACCGTCCGTCTCCTGAGCGCCGGCGAGGCGCATTACAAGATTCTCCAGATGGTCGCGGCCGTACGCAAAACGTCGCTGATTGAAACGCGATACCACCTTCAGGTGAAGGGGCTCGTCGCTATCGGGCTGCCGCATGACGACGCGCAAGCGCTGTGCGACAGACTGGCTGCCGAGGGCGCCAGCGTCGTCGTCATCCCCGACGAACCACACGCCGTCATCAACCGACCGCGACCGCGACCGCCGTTTCGGCCCGCGCGACGACGGCATCGCCCCCTCTGGCTCGACGACCTCTTGAACGACGAGCCAACCACCAACGAACCGAACGATGAATCAGCAATCCCGTCGAGAAACGGAAACGGGGAAGAAGGCGTCGACTCCGGGCACCTTTGCGAGGACGGCAAGCAAGAGGAAGCCGCTGGCGACGGCTACTTCGCAGGCTTCCTCGTTCTTGACGGCGGGCGCGTCCTGACCTGGGCAGACGACGGTTTGCTCGAGCTTTGGGACCTGGTGAGCAAACGCCGATCGGCGGCGCTCGTCGGCCACGGCAAGGGTACGGTGCACGCGTGCCGTCTGGCCAACGGTCGGCTGCTGTCGTGGTCCAACGACGCGACCCTGCGCTTGTGGCGCGAGATCGATGGGGCTCCGCTGGCAACGCTACGCGGGCACACCGGGGCGGTTCGCGGCGTGTGCGAGCTCGACGGCATGATCCTGTCATGGTCACGCGACGCCACGCTGCGCGTGTGGAATGCCCAAACGGGCGAATGTGTGTCAACTCTCCAAGGACATACGGCGGCCGTGCACGGTGCAACGCTGCTCCCCGACGGGCGTCTGCTGTCATGGGCAGCCGACGGCACACTCAGGGTCTGGCAGTGGCCGTCACCTCAACCGACGATTGCGGTCGAACGTGAACGCGAACGCAACGGACGCATCGCATCTTTGCTCGCGCCGCTCGAGACAGACGACGAAAACGACGAAAACGACGAAAACGACGAAAACGACGAAAACGATAACAACACTACAAAGATTAAAACTGAATCATGCCGGTTCCTGATCCTGAAGGACGGACGCCTGCTCTGCTGGGCGGGCGAGGCAGACGAGGTCGAGACCAACAGTGCCTCGGACCGTGGCCACCTGTGGATTCACGACGTGCAGGCCAATCGCATCACCCCTCTCGCGGGGCACCGAGACAAAGTAAATGAAGCGACGAAGCTTCACGACGGTAGCATTGTGTCCTTATCTCGTGACGGCACCCTCATTCGCTGGAACGTGTCGACGTGGACGTCTTCGCTACTCATCGACACGAAGCCCGCGGCGGTAACCTCGGTGACCGAGGTGGCCGCGGGGCGCCTGCTGTGCCGATCGTCCGGCGGTCTGGTGCAACTGCGGGACACCATCAGCGGGGCCGTGTTGTCGACATTCGGCAGAGACGAGGAAGCTCCGACGGAGGAGGAAGATTCCTGCGAAGACGCCGAGCTCGACGAAGCCCATGAGCGGCTATCCGTCGTGGCGCCCCGCGGTAGCGCGCTGCGGTCCACGAAGGGGCACTCGCTCGTCGAATTCTGGGACCGTACAAGCGGCGAACGCCTGGCGCGCTTCGAATGGGTCGCTGCTGCGGACTCGTGGCGCGCGGTCGGTCAGGTCGGGAACGTCGTGCAGAGTGACGCGGTTGGGCACCGTGACGCCATTACCGGCGCGCGCCATCTGATCGACGGGCGCGTGCTGTCGTGGTCCAAAGACGGGACTCTTCGCCTCTGGGACGGAGCGACCGGCGCTGCGCTCGCGGTGCTCGGCGCCCCCATTCTCCAGCGCATCCGCGAACGTCGTGGAAACCCGAGCAAGAGCCCTCCTGCCCCACCGATGTCCAAAACGAAACGGTGCCGGCACTGCAAGGGCACCGGAATCCGCGAACAGCGGCAGCCACAACCACCAACACGAGGCGGCGTCGTTCCTCTCGACTTCGTTGTCCCTGGCTACTGCCCCGACTGCAATGGCCACGGCATTCCGGTCAAATCCCACTCGGCAGCGGTAAACGGTGCGCTCGTCTTGCACGACGGCAGGATTCTCTCGTGGGCTGACGACGGCATTATTTTCCTTTGGGATGCAGAGACCGGACGGCCCATGGCGCGCTGGGCCGGCCATTCCGGTCGGGTAATGTCGGTCGACTTGCTTGGGCCGCATCGCGTGGTCTCCAGCGACCACCGCGGCGTCATCTGCCTTTGGGACCTTGCCACCGGAGCGTTGCTCGGCCAACGCGCGGGCGCTGCACCGCGCGCGCTGGCCGACGGGCGATTTGAAGGTGATCCGGTTTGGTGGACAG
>CAJBHN010001185.1 GCA_903952805.1 uncultured Myxococcales bacterium
CCACATGCCCCAGCGCTCATAGATGGCCCGCAAAGTACCATCGCGGCCGAGGTCGTTCACGGCGTTCTGCACGGCGTCACGGAGGGCGGTGTCTTGCAGGCGATAGGCGATGACATAGCGCAGCTCGCCGTATGCCGTCGGCAGGGTCTGCAGGCGGTGGTCAATATCGCCGTAGTAATGGGCGATGGGTTCGTCGGCGAGGGCGCCAAGGGTTCGTCCCAGCACGATGTCTCGGTAGATGTCGTCCTGCACGTCGTAGGCGCGCGTGTCGGCCCCGCGCATTTCGAGCATGCGTTGGGCCATGGAGCCAGGCAGGCACCCAATCGCGCGGCCTTTGACCTCGTCGAGACTGCGAGGGGCTCCACCATCGTCGGCCTTGACGGTCAGCTTCTGGGGCGAGACGTAATACGGTTTGGACAGGCTGACGGTGGCTCGTTTGTCGTCGGACTCCTCGAGTCCGTTCATCGCGAGGTCGAAGTCTTCTCGCTGCAGCAGGTCGAGGAGCTTGTCCCAGGGTCCCTGCACCATGCGGGCGCGGACGCCGAGCCTGGCAGCGATGGCGTCGGCGAGGTCGACCTCAAAGCCGATCAGCTTCCCGGGGTCCTTGGCATCCTGAAATACATACGGTGCCCCGCCGTGGGCATCGGCGCCCCACCACAACTCGCCACGCGCCTTGATGCGGTCCAACGTCGACAGGCTGCCGGTGTCGACGGTGTCGACGGGGCTTGCTCTCGTGGGCAGGGACGTCAACCAGCACGCCATCGGCACCAACGCTGCGAACAAGGCAGGCAGGGCCCAGGGGAACAGTTGGCGTCGAGGCGTCACCGCCAGAGACTACGCAATGGATGCGTCACTTCAACATGGCACCCCCAGCACCGTCGAAACGGACATCATGCGGGTCTTGTCGCCGTGGACTGTGGCCCTGTTGCGCACCAGCTTCCGTCAGAGGCCGCTTCAGTCAAACACGACCGTACGCGTGACGCTCTCATTGGCGATGACCACCACTTTGAGCTTCTTGACCAGGCCCTTGGGCGGATGGGTGACGACCACGTCGTGGCGCCCCGCTGGCAGGCTCACCGTCAGCGGCGTGGTGTCTTCGATCGCTTTGCCATCAATGGCGACGTTGGCCCAATACGGTTGGGTCGTCAGCAGCAACGTGCCCATGGTTTTGGCGGCGGTCGCCGACGTTGCCGACGTCGCCGACGATGCCGACGTCGCCGACGATGCCGACGTCGCCGACGTCGCTGAAGTCGCCGACGTCGTCGTGGGCGTGCTCGTCTTCCAGGCCGTCGGCTTCTTCGTCGACGTCGGCGTCGGCACGGATGCCGGCGCGGTCGTCGGTGGCGTCACAGGGACCAGCGTCGCCTTCACCAGCAGAGCGACGCCGGGTTCGGGGACGAGCTGTTGCTCAGCGGTTTCGAAGCCGTCGGCACTGACGGTGACCATGACGGCAATACCGGGCACGACCAGGGTGTCGGCCGTGACCGGCACGCCGTTGATCGCGACCGCAGCGTTCCCCGGGTCCAACTCGGTACGCACCGATACTCCCGGCGTCGTCGCTGGCTGCGGTGGCGGGGGGAGTGTCGTCGCTGCCGTCGTCGGTGCTGTCGTCATCGACGGCAACGCCGTCGTGGGCGGGGGGACGCTCAGCCGGTCCGCCAGCGTCACGATGCCCAACGCGAGGGCCACGCCAAAGACAGCCGATGCCGCCACCACGCGATACCGGTTGGTGTTTGGTCTCTGCGTCAGGCCGTTCATCTGCCGTGCGGTCATCGGCGTTTCGTCGACGGACGCGCGTGGATCTCGCTGACCAGGGGTGATGAGGACCGCAGCGCTGCCAACGCGCATGGGAGGACGGGGCGGGCCACCAGCCACGGCCGGACCGCGAGCGCCCGACGACGGCGCCAACCGGGCGCCGCCACCGGTGCCCAGACCAAAGCCGCCCTTCATGTGGGCCACGGCGTCGGCCGACACCGTGACCGTGGCGTCGTCGGCCATCGAAAAGACCCCCGACGAGTCCGACGGAGCCCTGCCGGCGATGACCTGCTGGCGCGAAACCAACGTCATCACGGTCACTTCGCGCTGCCGGGGCAGTTCACCCAGCGGGTCGAGGTCGTCCAGGTTGGCAACGGCGGTGGCGCCGTCGTCGACCGCGCGATTGGTCGCGGCCGAGGCTGTGAGCTGGCGATCCGAACGCGTATGCGACTCCGGCACCGGCATCGACGTCGCCGGAGCCTTTCCGGGTGCTTTGGCGACGGCGCCGCCGGCGCCAGCGAATCCGCCGCGCTCGAGGGTGAGCATGTCGGCTTTTTCGTCGGCGAAGAGCTTGTCGAGCAGGGCTGCCACGCCCTTGTGGGTGAACGAAGGATCGCTGCGATACACGTAGGACCGCAGGTCATCGGCAAAGGCCTCGGCGGTGGCGTAGCGCTGGGGCAGGCGGCGCTCGAGGGCCTTGGCCATGATCTTCATCAAGGCAGGGTCGCAGCGACCCTCCTTGGCCAGGTCAGGCGTGCTGCCGTCGGTGATGTCGTCGTACACCTTGAGTTCATCGTCGCCGGGAAACAGGGGGCGCGCAGCGATCAGCTCCCACAAGACGATGCCGGCAGCAAAAACGTCGACGCGGTGGTCGAAGTCGCCTTCTTCGGTGAAGCGACCCGGGTCGATCATTTCAGGAGCGAGGTAGCGCAGCTTGCCCTTGATGGTGCCGACTTCGGTGGCCTCCAATCGATCGCGCGCGCGGGCGATGCCGAAGTCGATGACCTTGACGTGGCCGTCGAAGCTCAACAGCGTATTTTGCGGGCTCACGTCCCGGTGGATGATGTGGGCCGCGTGCCCGGCCGCGTCTTGTTGGATGTGGGCGGCATGCAGGCCCTGCAACAGTTCGACGACGATGAAGCAGGCGTCGAGGACGGGCAGCTTGACGTTGACGTCCTTGAGTCGTTTGACCACGGCGGACAAGGACTGCCCGGGGACGAACTCCATGACGATGAAGTAGTCGCCTTCCTGCTCACCGAGTTCGAAGACCTGGGCAATGTTTGGGTGGTTGAGCAGAACCGAGATCTTGGCCTCGTCCACCATCATCCGAACAAACTGCGGATCTCGACCGAATTTCGGCAAGATACGCTTGAGGGCGACAGTCTTTTCGAAGCCGTGGGCGCCGTAGCTGCGGGCGGCAAACACCTCGGCCATGCCGCCCTTGGCGATTTTCGACAGCAGCCGATATCGGCCGATCATGTCGGGCGCTGGGGCGCCGGTCGTAGACGGAGCAGCGCCACGGGGAGGAGCCCGCTCGCCGGTTTGGTTGGCCTGAGATGGCGACATCGGATGAAAACCTAGCGTGTTTCACTGATTTTTGGTCTGTTTCCCCATAATGCTCGTCGTCGTCTTTTGCGCAGCCCTTCTTCCCGTCGTCGTTCCTTCTGCGGTGCCCCTGGTGGCTGCCCGGAGCGCGCTGAGCGCTCAGGTCCCATCAACGACGTCAGCGCTGCCGCCAGCCACGTTGGCCCCCTTGGCTGATGGGGCTGCCGCCGCCCGTCTTCGCTACCTGGCAGGCGACTTCGACGGCGCCGTCAAGGTCGCTGCCGAAGTCGACGCGGCCTTCACCGGACCGGTGTCGGAGGCCTGTGTGGAAATCCCGCACCTTTCGGCATGTCAGCGCGGGCCGGCGTTCGACGCTGGGGCGAGCGCCTGGGACGCCTGGAGCGACGCGCAGACCACCCAGGCCCTGGCCCATTTTCGCCAGGGGCGGGACGCCGAGGCCGACGCCATCTTGCGGCGGCTGGTTGCGGTTCGTCCCACCTGGTCGCCTGACAAGGGCTTTGTGCCCCCCAAGCAGCTCGCCCGCTTCGAAGAGCTGCGGCAGGCGCTGTTGGCGGGACCGACCGTGCCCCTGACGCTCACCGGCGGCAGTGGCGCGGTCGTGCTCGACGGTCGGCCGGTCACGCGTGATCTGCCTCTCGATGTCATCCCCGGCCGCCATTACGTGGGGGCCGCTGGCGTCGGGCAGGTGATCGTCGTCGACGCCGCCACCCGCGTCGCCGTCGGCGCGGCGTTGGCGCCACCGGCGTCGCTGCCGCCGCCGACGGCGGCGGCTACCCCCGACCCTGACGACGGTGTTGATGGCTGGATGGTGATGGCCGTGGGGGCCGGCGTGGTGGCGGTGGTCACGGGTGCTGTCGTCGGCGTCGTGCTGGCGCTGCAGCCCCGGGACAACTCGCCCAACCCAGGAGGCGTCACGGTTTTCGTGGATGCGAGCCAGTTGAACCCTGAAAACGGAGCGACGCGATGACTGGCACCATGCTGAAATCGATGGCGGTGGTTCTGACGATGTCGTTGATGGCATGCGGCGGGGCTGAAGGGCCGGCGGTCAAGGTCGCGCTGCAATTGGTGCGCAGCCGCCCCGAGGTCGACACCTCTGACATCAGGTCCTTCTTCGTCAAGGTCGACGAC
>CAJBHN010001186.1 GCA_903952805.1 uncultured Myxococcales bacterium
GTGGGGGCGCCGAGGGTGGCTTGAAACCACCGCGCCACCGCCGGCGAAAATCCGTCCAGGGCGCTCATGTCGACAGCGTACTGAACGGCTGTTTCGCCGTCAGGGACGATCAGCCCGTCAGCGGGCCGACGGCGTCGCTGTCCCCCCGCTGGTCAGCGCCTGCAGCGCCGCAGCCATGCCGGCGAGCTCCTCGGCGGCGTGCAGCGACGTCGACGCTCCCGACGACGTCCGCGCCGACGCATCGGCAACGGCGGTGATGGCCTGGGCTATCTGCGTGGTCCCGTGCGCGCCTTCGGCCAGGTTGCGGCTCATCTCGTTGGTCGTCGCGGTTTGCTCCTCGACCGCAGCGGCGATGGTGGTCTGCAATTCGGAGATCCGGGTGACGACCTCCTGGATGCGACCAATCGACGTCACGGCTGCCTGCGTGTCGGTCTGAATGGCCTCGATGCGGCGGCTGATGTCCTCGGTGGCCTGTGCGGTCTCTCTCGCGAGTTCCTTGACCTCGCCAGCGACGACCGCGAAGCCACGGCCAGCGACGCCGGCGCGGGCGGCCTCGATGGTGGCGTTGAGGGCCAGCAAGCGCGTCTGCTGGGCGATGCCGGTGATGATGCGGACGACCTTGCCAATCTCGGCGCTGCTCTTGCCAAGCTGGCCGATGTATTCATTGGAGGTGGTCGCCTCCTTGACGGCGTCGGCGGCAACGCGGGCGGCGTCGGCGGCATTCTTGGAGATCTCGCGGATGGTCAGCGACATTTCCTCGGTGCCGGCCGCGAGGGTGTGCATGTTGCCGGTCAGCCGGTCAGCCGACGACGCCACCATGCCCGCCTGCCTCGACGCCTCGCCGGCGTCGTGACTCATGGCGCGGCTGGTGGCACGCAAGGTGTCTGAGGCACCGGTCAGTGCGCCGGCGCTTTGGGCAATCTGCTGCTGTTGGTGCGCCAGGGCCTCGGCCTGCAGCTGCATTTGCCGGATGGCGGTGTTGATCATGCCGGCCGCGTGCCGGAACGTGCCCGGCAAGCCGCGCTGCAGGACGACCCGGTGGAAACGCCCGGCACTCGCGGCCTGCAACGCCGCCTTCGACTCCCGCACAAACGCGTCGGTGACGTCGAGCATCGTGTTCATTGTGTGCGCGGCGCGACCAAGGGGGCTGGTGTCTTCACCCAGGCCAAGGAGCCGCGCCTCGAGGTCACCGTGGGCGACGCGCTCACACACGCCGATCAGCTGCGGCATGAACGTGCGATAGCGCTGGAGCTCCTCGCGCTCGGCGCTCGTCAGCGAGTCGACGGTGCTCGCCATGGGAATGGTTGACGTGGTCATGCGGACTCCCGGCCAAGCGCGAAGATATAGGCCTCGTAGGACAGGCCGGCCTGCTCGAGGGTCTGGCTCAACACCTTGTTCGACGCCGCGATCGCGTCGGACTTCATCGAGTGGCCCCGCTCGGCCGACAGCAGCGCAGCGTACAGGGGCCGGACCGTCGCAATCGTGCTGCTGTCGGGGCAGCGGCGGTTGGAGTGGTAGCCAATGATGCGGCCCCCCGCGTCAAAGGTCGGGGTCACATGGGCGAGCACCCAGTAGTGGTCACCCGCCTTCGTCATGTTGAAGACGTACGCAAAAACTTCGTCGCCGCGCTGGATGGTTGTCCACAGCACATGGAAAATGCAGCGGGGCATGTCGGGATGGCGGATGAAGCTGTGCGGCTTCCCGAGGACCCAGCCTCGGTGTAGCCCGCGACCCGCAGGAACACGTCGTTGGCATAGGTGATCTGCCCCCGCGTGTCGGTCTTGGACACGATGATTTCTTCACGGTCGAAGAAGCGCTCAATGCCCGTCGGTGCTCGAGGCTGGCTGGTTGGCGTCCTGCTGTCTTGCATCTGGGATCCTTCCGCTGTTCGGTCCAAACCAGCACCATTGTCCAGGTTTGTACCATCGGCGGCACCGCGGCGGCGGGTTGAAACCATGTGCTTTTTCACACATCTGCAGCCCCGTCGCCGACAGGGCACGTCTCAGCGTGCGGCCGCCGTTGGACCGGACCCGGTGGAAACTGGCCAGGTCGACAGCAGCAGCAACGCCAACCACGGCGGAGCAAACGCCAGACACCAGACGACCAGGGGCCCGTCGTCGGGGTCTTGGCCGTAGCGCCAGAGGAGTCCGAAGAAGAAGACCGCGGCCGGCGCCCGCAACAGCACCTGCAGGCGCAGCCCCCGGGGCCGGAACCAGGAGATGGCACTGACGACGACGACGGCGGCCACCCAGCCGACGACGGCCATGGCCAGCTCGGGAATGGGGTGGACAATCCAGCGAAACGCGCCCCACCAGCTCAGCAGCAGCAGCGCGTGACACACGAGCGGCGCCACCAATGGCATCGCCATCATCGGCCAGCGACGCCACCGCACCACGCCGACGCCGACGGCGAAGAAGCCCCAGCCCAGGATGCCGATGGTGGGAATTGAAAACGGACCGGGCGAGGTCCAGCTCCACAAGCCGGCGTCGACAGCGGCGGGTTCGATGAACCACGCGTCGGCAACGACCAACACGCCCATCAACCCGGGCCAGCGACCCGGGCGCACGGCCAATGCCTCCAGCAGATCGATGGCGGCGGTGACGACGACCGGCCAGATCAACAGGATGAGCAGGGGGACCTGGTCCACCCACACGGTCCAGCGGTCGGGGGCGTAGGCATAAAAGCCATACAGGCGGATGGCGCTGTCTTCAGCGACCCAGGCTGAGACGGCGATGAGCAGGGCCCGGCCATACAGGTCACGACGCGAGCCCTGGTGCGCGAGGGTTCGAAAGACGAACCACACGGCAACCACGACGACGCACACCAGTTCGAGGCTGTTCATGACGATATCCCCCAGCCGCCGGTGCTGCCGGGCAGCCCAAGGAGTTCCCACACGTGATACGCGCCGAGCAGGGCGACGCCCAGCCAGGTGACCCCGATGCACAGCGACGACGTGACCCGATCAGGCAAGCGCGGCCAGACGGCGACCAACTGCATCACCGGCGCCACGCCCATGATGGTCAGATGCCATGGCAGGACGCCCGCGACGGCGCCGCCGACGACGATGCCGACCGCCGTCAGCATCTGGCCGACGGCGATGGCGCTGCCGCCCCGCACGCCAAAAAGCACCGGCCAGGTTTTGACGCCAGCCAAGCGGTCGCCGTCGACGTCACGGAGGTCGTAGAGGACCTCGTAGCTCAGTTCGAAAAAGAAGAAGAACGCCATGGTCACCACGACGGTGGCGACGCTGACGCCGGCATGCAGGGGATGGACCAGCAGGGGCATGGCAAAGCAGGTCAACAGGAAGCCGGTCGCCGACGCGACGTTCTTCCACAACATCAACTCCTTGATCCGCCGTCGTCCCGACGGAAAGGGCAGCAAACGCCAATTGTAGAGCGTTCCCAGCGCGTGAAATGGCAGCCGCGCCCACAGCGTGTCGGGCCACCAGATGGCCGACGCCAGCAACGACACCAGCAGAACGGCGACGCCAACGATCACGGTCCGACGGCGGTGGCGGCGCACCAGCTCGGCGCCGGCGATGTGGTTGTGTTCGTCCTCGACGAGGTCGACGACCCGGTTGAGCAGATTGACGACGAACCAATCTGTCGCCGACAACAGGGCAAGCCATGGCGCGTAGTGTCCCGTCAGCGCCCACCCAAACGTGAACGTTCCCAGGGCGCCGATGGCGACGATGTGGAGGCGGGCGATGCTGGCAAGAAGGCCGGTCACCGCTGGGTCCTTAGCAGGCTGAGGTGCGCGGTGCAGGTCCCGCCACTGGCATTGGCCAACGGTGGCACGGTAGACATCCGCCATGCACATTGCAGAGCCCGACGTGGAGTCCGACGACGTCCCTCTGCCCGAGGGCGAAGTGGTCTCGGCGGCATTGCCCAGCGGTATGGCCCTCAGTCTGCGCTTTGCGTCGGCCTACGAGGCCTGGCTCAGCCTTGATGGCCGTCGCGTCGTCGAGGACGCATCAGCCGAAGACCGGCTGGCCCTGATGTGGCTCCAGCGGCGCATGACTTCCCTATACCGCGCTCTCGATCTGCATCGGGGCCTGCGTGGCCGACTGACCTCGGCCGGCGTCATCGTCACCGACCTCGTCACTCTCGACGACGGCGTCGCCGCCGACCACGGCACGCTGGCGTCGGTGCTGGAGGCCGCGCAGGTGCGCACGTTGGACTTTGCGGCGTTGGGGGCGGCGGGGTCGCGCTCAGATCTCATTGGTCGGGTGCGCGGCTTGTATGCTGCTGGCACGCCCGTCGAGGTCCGCGTCGAAGACCAACACCGGGTCATCGCTCGTCGCCGGTGGCGGGTGGGGCGCTGAGCGCAAGGGTTTGGATTGCTCAAGGGATGGCGATGTCCACTGTCGAAAACGTCGAGTACGTCGAGCACACCGCGTATCTGAACAAGAAGACCTTTGGGGCCCTGGACGGCCTGCGGGCTGTGTCGATCCTGGCCGTGCTGTGGCACCACACCTGGGAGGCGCCGACGTTTTGGAAAGCGACTGAACGCGGCTTCCTGGGCGTCGACCTTTTCTTCGTGATCAGTGGCTTTCTCATCGTCACCCTGATCTTGCGCGAGCGGGCCAGGAGCGGCGCCATCTCGCTGAAGAACTTCTATATCCGCCGCTTCTTGCGGATCTCGCCCCTCTATTACGGGCTGCTGCTGGCGTTGACGGTGCTGTTGCTGACCGTCGGCAGGCAAGCGTCGATGCGAGACCCTTTTTTCGCCGACCTGCCGTGGGCCCTGACCTACACGTCCAATTGGGTCGGGCTGACGACGTTCCTGACCATCACGTGGTCGTTGTCCGCTGAGGAACA
>CAJBHN010001187.1 GCA_903952805.1 uncultured Myxococcales bacterium
ATGGGGGCGCCCCGGAGGCCGTGGGTCAAGGGTCCTCGCGCAGCGAGGTCCCTTGACCCCTTTGCGCACAAGCTTTGTTGGCCCCGGAACGCCGGAAGCTAGAAGAGGCGCATCTGGTCAATCTGTGAAGGCTGCTCGGCCGACTTGGGCAGTCTCGTGGAAACGTAAACTGCCCCCCTACGAGCACCCTCCATCGTGGCGTCGCCCGCCTCGACGAGGTGCTTGAGTGCCAGCCGTGCAGCTTGGGCCTCGACACCGAGGGCCGTCTGAACGTCCTGGTTCGTGAGGCGACCGCGTTCGTGAAGGAGGGACCCGACCTCCGAAACCGAAGTTGGGCGGCTATGGGACTTTTGAACGGGGGCAGCGTCCGAGAGCCGAGCGACAATGTCAGCCCAGTCGACCCCAGACTTCTGCGTGTCGACGATGTAGATGTACTCCAGATTCCGGAGGTGGCTCACCTGACCAACAAGATTGCCGCTCGGATTGTAGATCCCGATCTGTGCGCCGACGTACCTCTTGTAGTCAGTTGCGAGAACAAATACATCGCCACGTTCCGAAAGCAGGGCCTCCATTTGCTCTCTCGATGCATAGCCCTCATTATTGAATGAAACCACAATGAGGCGAGCGCGCGCAGAGCGAATAATCTGAGTGAAGGCCGGCCAAAACTTTGGCTTGAGGTTGAAGTCACTCTTCCGTTCGCGGCAGTCAACCCGCTTGCATGCAATGCCGTAGACCTCGGGCTTGTCCCAGAGAATGAGTGATTCCCAGACGTGGTAGTTGCCGAGATAACTGTGCTGATTGTATGGCGGGTCAAGATACAGAATGTCAGACTCAACTGACTTCACAGCATCGAGAGCGTCGGCTTGAAGCGCGCGGCATTTACCGCTAGATGGGCGCGCAACGACTTCAGGAAGCCGGAGCTCGATATCGTTGTTTGCACGAGCGGCCCACTGCTTAAGGTAGGCCATCTGCACTCCGCAGGTTGAGTCGACGCGATCCGCGGCCTCCATAAGTGACACGAGAAGTACAGACTCAAGATCGGGCGGGAGGCACTTAGATGAGATTGCCTCTCGTATAGCATCCACCCGAGCGCCGTTCTTCGGCTGGAAGAATCGCGAGCGCTCGCAGAACGTTTCCGTGAAGTAGCCCGCGCGTCCCGGCAAGGAGTTGAACTCCGCAATCAGCTTCCGGGCGTCACTCTCAATGTCTTCCCGGTCTGCTTCCACATAGCAGCGAGCCAAGGTCGCTGCATAGGCGTTGTGGTCGTTCGAGGTGACTCGAAAGCCATGCTGCTTGAGTGCATGCCCGACACGCGCAGTCCCAGAAAAGAGGTCCG
The DNA here is from genome assembly GCA_903952805.1 of uncultured Myxococcales bacterium. Lineage (GTDB taxonomy): Bacteria > Myxococcota > UBA727 > UBA727 > VGSZ01 > VGSZ01. Next base: position 1,337 of record CAJBHN010001187.1, read on the forward strand.
TAACGGATTCGGCGTTTGGCAGTGCGCCTGCGACCCGGGCAATAAGAGGCAGGAGCGTTCGCTTGGAACCGAGATACTTAATCATGGTGCGCCTACAAGCCAGCTACGGAGCCGCGACTCGACGCGGCCGAATTCCGCAGGGGTGCAGGCGTGCTCCATGTTGAACCACGCAAAACTGCGCATTCGATCGGCCTGCATGTGAAAGTTTACGTGGTACTTGTTGCGGTACTTGGCAAAGGCACCATTTGCGAACACAGAAAAGGTGCATCTGGTGTAGCGCGTCGCAATCTCCAAATACTGAAGCATCTGAAATGACAGTCGCTCATGAGCGTTGCCATCGATCTGCCTACCCTCGGTCGACTTTGCGGACTTGTATTCGAGTAGAATCTTCTCCTTCAAAACTCCGTTCTCAATGAGGACGAGAGTGTCGTCAAATTTGGTAGTCAGGCCGCTAAACATTTGGGGGTACTTCTCGTGAGCATACGGGCCGGTCTCGGGCGGGTAAGTCGAGACGCTCTCTGGGTTGGACGCCGCAAAAGAAGCAAAAATTGAGTCAGCCGAGAATGAAGTCTCGAGCCACCTCACATCTTCGTTATCGTCTTGGACTGAGTGGGCGATTGGAAGAATGATCGATCGATTGCCAGAGCTGAGCCGCGCCCATGTTCGACGCTGGCTTGAGAAGTGCTCAACTTCGGCTCCGCGCGAGACCAAATCGTCGTGAAGTGCCTGCCACCAAGCGCGGACGAGGCGTTCGAAGCCAGCCCCCTCCTGGCGGCCTCCGGCACCCGTGTTGGCCCGAGATCCGCTCGCCTCGTAAGCGTATAATTCTTCGGCGATTTGTGAGCAAGACTGAGCCATAGGCGGACTATGACGCCTCTTTGGAAAGACCGAAAGGGGGCTCAGTCAAAGAAGGCTTCCCAAGAACGGCGCTCCCTCCGGTCGTCTGGGATGGATGCGTGTAGAGCACGGGCCTGCTCCCTAGTGATCGACCGTGTGCCACTGCCAGGGTAGGAAAGGACGAACTCGCCGTGCTTGCCGGAAGGTATGTGCCGCTGGAGCTCCCACTTCTTCCCGTCCAAATCTAGATAGCCCGCAACGCGGATGATCGTGCCTGCCATAGCTCTACCCCTCGTCCTTCTGAACTGGTTCGGATTCTTCTGCCTTTTCCGGGGCCAACGGTTAGCATTTGCGACGGCCGAGAGGGCTGGGCCCCCCTTTGGGGCCAGCCCGAAGGCCGTGGTCAGGGTCGTCGCGTAGCGACGTCCCTGACCCTTTGTGCAAATGCTGTGTTGTAACTGCCACTGGCCGAAGTTCGAGGCCGCGGAAACGGCGTGAAGCGCGGGGTGGGCTCGGTTGCAGGGTGCATCGTTTCGAGTCCGGTCGGTTCGGAAGATGTGAGTAAATACCTCGAGAGGCAGGAAACCACAATTCAGGTAAATGCACCATTACGGAAATGTTCGGGGCATCCGCTGTTACAACGGTTAGGGGCCTCGGAAAATTTAAACGATTGGAAGTGGCTTGAGCGGGATCGACAATGATCTCCACCCATGATCTACGAGCCTCATGCCGACCGAAGAGACCATCAGGATGAAGTTTGAAGCGCTGCGGCCCTCCATGAACGAGAGAATGAGGCGATTGTGG
>CAJBHN010001188.1 GCA_903952805.1 uncultured Myxococcales bacterium
CCTCTTTCGACGTTTCAAATATCTGCGCCGCCAGCCCCGCTCGCGGCGGTAGCTGCCTTGTGTCGTCGAATATGGTCGCCTACCGCAGCACGATGGACACGTCTCGACCGCTGCGATTCGCCCTGCCGATGCTGGTGGTCATTGGCATTGGCGTCGGCTTGCGGCTGCTGGGGTATTTCGATCCCGCGCTGCAACTGTGGCTCGACGAAGCCAGCTGGGCTGAGATGCTCGTCGACGGCTCGGCAACCTGGATCCGTCCTGCCGGCTACATGAAGCTGTCGGGCTGGCTCATCTCCATCGTCAATATCGAGCCCATGTTGCGCTCCCTGTCGCTCCTTGGCGGCGTGGCGCTGCTGCTGTTTGCCCAGGGCATCTTTCGCCGTGTCTCGACGTCAAACGCCGTCGCGGTCTTCGGCGTGTTCTTGCTCGCGATCAGCCCGGTTGCCGTGGGTATGAGCAAGGAGTTCAAGCCCTATGCCGTCGAAGCCGCCTTCCACGGCGCCATGATCTGGTTGGTGGTACGCTGGCTCGCCGACCATCGCTTGCATCATATCGTCGGCTTTGTCGTCGTTGCAGCGCTGGCGCCGCTGTTCGCCTGGTCGGTGGTATTCGCGTACCCGGGCTTGTTCCTCATCGTAGCCGTCGAAGCCGCACGGACTCGCCGCTTGCGCGAGTTGGGCTTGTGCGGCGTTGGAGGCGTCACGACCTTGGTCGTGTTGGTCTTCATCTTCCTGCAGCGCGTCGCCGGCGAAGACGAGAAAACCGGCTTCTGGGGCCGAAAATATGACGTGTTCTACACCGGCCGTCGCTTGCTCGATGGGGCGTGGTGGGGGGTCAAAAAGACCTTTGAGGTCGCGGGCTTCCCCGGCCACTTGAGCCTCGGTTGGCCGCCCACCATGACCCAGGCCCTCGAGGCGGGGTTGCCGGCCGTCATGGCGGTGGCGGTGCTGGTGTCGCTGGTCGTTTTGTTGGCGCGTCGTCGCTGGCTTGCCCTCACCATTTGGGCCCTCCCCTGGGTGATGGCGCTGGTGTTCAACGCCGCTGGCAAATGGCCGTACGGCGTGTTTCGCACCAATCTCTTCCTCCTCGTCTACAGCGTTGGCGTCCTCGTCGCCGGCCTTGATGCCCTCATCAGCCTGCGATCATGGTCGCCTGCGACGAAGCGGCTGGCGGTGTTTGGACTGGTGCTGGTCAGCGGAGCGATGGCGCCCCTGGACCTCGATCGCTTTCGCATCAAGGAGGAAAACTCGCTGGCCCTGAGTTCTTCCGTGCGGACCGCTCTCGAGCACGTTGTGGCCGAAGCCCCCGCCGACGGCCCCGTGGACTTCGCCATGGACGGCCACAGCTGTGGCGCCTCGGGTTACTATCGACGCCTCCATCGCGACACCAAGGACGTCTTGGGGCCGGCGCTGTCGCCGTCGTCATCGCGATTCCGCATCCATTGCGGCGGCTTTGTTCCCAAGAAATGGTTGGTTCAACTCGACCAAATCCACAGCCCCGTCAGCTACGTCATGGTCGCCAAACCGTCCTTTGTGGCGTTGACGCGGGAGCAGATGAGACTTCGATGCAGCGACTTCACCGAGGTGAACCTGCCGTCGTACACCACCGTATTTCGTTGTGTGCCGCGAGACGCGCCGACGCCGTCGACGACTCCCGTTCCCGACGACGTCGACGAGCATGAAGACGCTGGCGAAAACGGGGTCAAGCCGTGAACGGTCCAACCCCTTCCACGTTGGCGTGGGGCACCTACGATGAGAGCAAGCCTCGCACGCGCCTGATGCTCGGGGCCCTCCGCGACGCGGGTCTGCTGCAGGCGACGCGTCACGCCGACGTCTGGTCGGCTGTCGTCGACAAAAGCCAGCTGCGGGGCCCCAGGGCCCTGGTGGGCGTCGGCTGGCGTTGGTTGTCGTCGTATGCGCGGCTGTTGGCCGGGCTTGCCCGCAGCGGTGCTCACGACGTCGTATTTGTTGGCTACCTTGGACAACTTGATGTGCTGGTCGCTTGGCCCCTGTGTCGCCTGCGCCATCAGACCATCGTCTGGGACGCCTTTATTTCCCTCTACGACACCGTCGTCGACGATCGAAAGATGGTGGGCCAACACAGCCCGCTCGCCCGCTTGCTGTGGGCATGGGAATGGTTGGCGTGTCGGGCTGCTGACGTCGTGATCCTCGACACCGAAGCTCACGCGGCCTATTTTCGATCCACGTTTCATCTCGCCGACGACAAGACGGCCGTGGTGTTCGTCGGCGCCGAACCCGATGCCTTTGCCGCCAACGTCGACGCCGACGTAGCCGCCAACGGTGGCCCAATCACCGTCTTGTTCTACGGGCAGTTCATCCCCCTGCACGGCATCGGCACCATCATCGAAGCCGCTCGCTGTAGCGAGGCCACCGAGGTGCGCTGGGTGCTTATTGGCACTGGCCAGGAAACCGCGCGCGTTCAGCAGATGCTTGATGAGCGGCCGGTGCCCCATCTGACCTGGATTCCGTGGGTCGACTACGAGGCCCTGCGGGCTCACATCGCCGCCGCCGATGTCTGCCTCGGCATCTTTGGCGCCTCCGACAAGGCCGGCCGGGTCATCCCCAACAAGGTCTTTCAGATTCTGTCGGTGGGCAAGCCGCTCATCACGCGCGACTCCGACGGCATTCGTGAATTGGTCGATGACGACGCGCCCGGCGTCTACCTCGTGCCCCCCGCCGATCCCGAGGCCCTGCTGGGAGCCATCGCTCGCTTTCGCAACGAGCGAACGCGTCTGCCTCATCCCCTGCACCAGCCCCTGGTCGAGCGCTTCTCACCGGCGGCCCTCGCTCGGGCCCTGCGCGACGTGGTCGACGGAGCGAAGGCCCGCACGCATTCGACGAAGACGACTTCGACGACTTCGACGACTCCAACGACGAAGAAGAGGCAGACGTCATGAGTGCAACAACCGTCAGCGTCGACGACGAACTCGGGGCCGTGCTCGAGGGTCGCTGGGTCCCTGCGCCGCGATATTTGTTGCGGCGGGATCGAGTGTTGGTGGCGCTGGCTGACATGCCACCAGGGCGGATCCTCGAGGTGGGTTGCGGTGCCGGCGCTCTGCTGCATGACCTGCACCGCCTGGGGCATCGCTGCACCGGACTGGAGCACAGCGAGGCCGCCCGCGGCATGGCTGTGGCCATGCATGCCCACACCGACGTCGAAATCGTCGCGGCTGCCGCGCCGGCGTGGCCGGCTCAGCCTTTTGATGCTCTCGTGTCCTGTGAGGTCTTGGAGCACATCAACGACGACACGGCCGCCCTGCGGGAATGGCTTTCCTTTGTGCGGCCCGGCGGACGGGTCGTGTTGTCGGTACCCGCTCATCCAACCTGGTGGGGTCCCCACGACGTCTGGGCAGGCCATGTGCGGCGTTACAGCAAGGCGGCCTTCGTTGATCTCGCCGAGAGGGCCGGTCTGCAGGTCGACCGCGTCGAGTGTTATGGCTTTCCCGTCGCCAACCTGACGATGGTGCTGCGCAACCTGGCAACAGTCATCAAGGGCAAAGATGCCCTCGACGTCGCCGCCAGCACCGCCCGCAGCGGCGTCGAGCGTCACACCGAGGTCAAGCTCTTCGCTGGCCAGACCTCGCTGCCTGGTCGTTTGGCCCTGCGTGCCGCCTTGGCGATGCAAAAGCGTTTCTTGAGCACGCCGCTGGGCGAGGGCTACTTGATCGTCGCGACGCGGCCCTGAGGTGGGGCTGGCGCCATCGCCCGGGCGACGACAAAGACGATGACGTCGGCGACCACGGACTGCAGGCGGCCGACGACCACGGTGGCGGCGATGGCGGCGGAAAATGCGGCGGCCAGCGTCGGGTCCTCCGCCGTCGTGCTGTGCGCTGCCAGCAGCAAAAAGATGGCCTCGCGCACGCCGACGCCGCCCGGTGCCCCGGGGGTCAAAAAGCCCAGGACCCACGCCAGCGAGAAGCCCGACACGCAGATCGACCAAGGCATCGTCGTCGTGGGGAACGCCGTCGCCAACAACGCATACACCGAACTGCCCAGCAGCACACAGGTCACCACGTCGGCGGCGGCGACCTTGGCGAGGGCGACGCTGCTGATCACGACGTGGCGTCGACGCAGCACGACCGCGACGACGACAACGAGAGCCACAGCGAGGCCGAGGGCACCCAGCAGCAGCCAGGGACCGGCGGGCACCATCGCCCTCAAGGCGTCGAGTTGGGAGACGGCAGCCGGCGCACCGAGGGCGAATGCGATGGCGATGATCATCAGGGTTTCGATGGTCATCGTCGCCAGCACCAGCGGCAGCTTCAGCCCCTCCTCATTGGCGGCGAGACCCGCGCGGCCTACAATGTGAAAGACGTTGCCTGGCAGGTACTTGGCAAGGTTCGCCCGGCCGACGATGGAAAATGAGCTGCGCCACGAGATGGGTGCCCCGGCAGCGGCCAGCAGGGTCCGCCAGGTCCAGGCTCCCACCACCATCGCGACGACGTTGGCGACCACCCCCAGCGCGATTGTCACCGACAACGGTGGTGACAGCTGCAGGGGGGGCAGGGCTGCCAGGTGGCGCTGCACGGTGAGGGCGACAAAGACGATGCCAGCGACCGCGACGGCATTGCCGACCAGGCGGACGGCCCGTGACCGCCACGACGTTGGTGCAGCTTCACTCATGCGGGCGTGGACGTCAGCGCTGCAGGGACGACTTCGCCGCTGGCGTCGTGGGTCAGAAACGACCGCACCTCCAGGTGATCCTCGATGTCGGCCAGGCGGTGGTCGACCTTCTCCAGCAGCTTGCGATTGACGCTGATCAGGTCGGCGATCAACGCCAACAACACCAGGAAGGTGCCGCCGGTGGCCAAGATGGCCGTCAGGATCAAGGACTGGATATGGCCGCGGCCCCCGTCGGTGAACCAGAAGAACAAGAAGCGCCCACCGAGCGCGGCGGCCAGCGCCAACGACACCAGGCCGGGCACGCCGAAGAAGCGAAACGGCTTGTAGGCGACAAAAGTGCGGATGATCGTGATCGCCGAGAAGCGCACATACGAGCTGATCGACTTCAGCAGCTTCGACGGCCGCAGATCGGCGTTGGTGCGGATGGGCACCGACACGACGCGCAGGCGCTGATGGCCGGCCTGGATGATGGTCTCCAGCGTGTAGGTGTAGTCGGAGAACACGTTGAGGCGCTTGGCGACCTCACGGGTGATGGCGCGGAAGCCGCTGGGCGCGTCGGCGACGGGGGTGGTGCTGGCGGTCCGCACCACAAAGGACCCGAGAAATTGCAGCAGCTTCTTGCGCCACGAGAAATGCGCCGTGGTGGCGATGGGGCGGGCGCCAACGACGATGTCGGCCCGGCCCTCGATGATGGGTTTGACGAGGGCAGGGATGTCGTCGGCGGAATACTGGTTGTCGGCATCGGTGTTGACGATGACGTCGGCGCCCAGCTGCACACAGGCCCGCAGACCGGTGCGGAAGCCGTTGGCGAGGCCGCGATTGGTGGGCACCCGCACGACGTGGTCGACGCCGTGCTGCAGGGCGACCTCGACGGTGCGGTCGCGGCTGCCGTCGTCGATGACCAGCCACTCGACGACGTCGAAGCCTTCGACGACGCGGGGCAGGGCCTTGAGGGTGACGCCCAGGGTCTGCTCTTCGTTGAAGCATGGGATCTGAATGATGAGCTTGCGCATCGCGACTCCTGCTTTCCCAACCACGACGCCGGAAAACCGGGTCGTTGGGCAGGCATGGCAAGCTGTCAACGTGGCCCGTGGCGTCTGCGGGTGGAGCGGGAAGGGCGCCGACCCCGTTGGCGGCAGCGCCACAGCATGGCAACCAGCCCCCATGCGCAACATTCTGACTGCCCTCTCGCTCGCATCGTGTGTCTCTGTGATGGCCTGGGCCTGCGTCCCGGGTGCCAGCGGTGACGGTGACGGCGGCGAGGGCGAGGTCGAGGTCGTCGACAGCGGCGTCGCCGGCGAGGGCGAAGGCGAAGGCGCAGGCGAGGGCGAAGGCGAGGGCGAAGGCGAGGGCGAAGGCGAAGGCGAGTTCGTGGGCGAGCTCTACACCACGGGCGTGGCCGAAGACGGCGTCGTCTGCGGCGCCGCGACCTGTGCCGATCCCACCGCCTCCTGCTGTCCGGACTTTTTTGGCGGTGCACCGACGTGCGTGGCGACCGGCGCCTGCGCCTTTGGAGAAATCCCGTGCGACGGCGGCGAGGATTGCGATGCCGGCGCCGAGTGCTGCTTTACCGGCACCAGCATCCAGTGCGTGGCCGGCGACCAATGCCGTGCCCAGACGGGCCGCGAGGTCTGCGTGACCGGCGCCGACTGCGTTGCTGGCGAGGTCTGCTGTTCGTCCAGCCTGTTGACCACTGTCGGCGTCGACGCCGGCATCTGTCTGCCCGAGGCCGACAACTGCGTGCTCAGCGCTCCGGCCCCCTGATCCGTCCCGGCACGAACCCACGAAAACAGCGCCGACGAGGCGCTGTTTTCATGGGCGCTGGTCGTCGTTGGGTCGCGTCAGTGCATCGACTTGAGGATCAGCTCCAGCTGGCGCTTCTGGCGGGCATCGCTCTCTTTGGCGACAGCGGCCTGCAGCGCGGCGCGAGCCCTGGGGTCGGCGCTGTCGGCGGCGGCGCGGGCGGCGGCGATGCGGACGGCGCCGTCGCCGTCTTTCAGCGCCGTCTCAATGAAGCCGACGGCGCGGGCGTCGCCGGTGACGGCCAGCAGACGAATCGCCTGATTGCGCTCCGGGGCCCCTGGCGTGCCGGCCTGGCGCACGGCGGTGGCGGTGTCGAGGTACTCCAGGTGCTGGCGCAGGGCGCTGCTGGCGGCCTTGCGGACCTCCTCGGGCTGATCAGTGTCTGTGGCCAGGGCGCTCAGCGGCTCGACCGCGCTGCGATCGGTGCGCTTCTCCAGCAGCCGGGCGCAGCCAGCACGAATCTCCGAGCTGCCTGACGTCAATCCCCCCACCAGCAGGGGGATGGCCCGATCATGCGGCAGCGCGGCGAGGGCGCGGCCGGCGGCGGCGGCAACCTCATCGTCGTCGTCACCGAGGGCGTTCATCACCTGGCTCGCCACGCCGATGGTGGAGTCTGGCTCGCGCATGACTTCGCCATAGGCAGCGACGGCGGCCAGGCGGACGCGGACGTCGTCGGAACGCAAGGCATCGCGAAAGGACAGCAGATATTTTGGGCTGTGGAAGCGGGCCAGGGCGTCGCGGGCTTCGTCGTGGACGTAGCGCTCGGGGTCACGCAGGGCGTCATACAAGGCTGCAATGCCACCGGCGTCGCCCAGGCGGCCAATGGCGGCGGCGGCGGCGGCGCGAACGGCGAACGAATCATCGCCTCGCAAGGCGTCCGTGAGGGCCGGCAGGGCCCGGGCGTCGGCCATGCGACCCAGGGCGACGGCAGCGGTGGCCCGGACTTTGAAGGTCTCACCGCTTTGCAAAGCACCCACCAGTCGGCCGAGGCCTTCGGCAGCGGCTGGGGCGCTTGGTTCAGTGGCGTCGCTGTCCTGGGCGGCGCACGGCAGGGAAGCAAGCACGGCGAACAGCAACAGGCGGGAAGACAATCGGGGAGACAATCGGGGAGACAATCGGACCATTGAACTCCGGGTAGCACGTCGAGAACGACGGCATCAAACGGGCCAGTCATGGAACACCCCGGCGAGCGGCGGGTCCGTTTTCCGTCGTGTTTCGACGCCCAATCTGCGTTCGCGCGTTGACACCCTGCGACGCCCTCGGTACCTCCCTCTGACGGTCCGACCGGGATCGATAATTTTCTCCCCGCCCCAGTACTCCGTACGAAGGGCGGCATGCGCTGGAGCGGCGGGAGCCGCACGAGTTAGGGAGCTTGTCTTGACGAAGGTGACCGTTCGCGATGGCGAAACAGTGGATCGGGCGATCAAGCGCTTCAAGCGCAAGGTCGAACAGGCCGGGATCTTGAAGGAGGTCCGCAAGCGCGAGCACTACCTCAAGCCCTCGGTGAAGGCGAAGCTCAAGGCTCGCGCAGCCGAAGCCCGTGCTCGTAAGCGTGAAAAGCGCCTCCTCCTGAACGGCGTCTGAGCGTTCGAGGCCATGCCTCGTCCGTGTCGACGTCGGTGCTGACTGTGATGCACCGCCTGCCCACGCCCCTGTCCTTTGAACATCCACCAGTAGGTGGGCGTTCTTGGCGCAGGGTCGTTGGCATTTTTGCGTGTGTTTTGCTGCTGGTCAGCGACGTTGCCCGTGCCGCCGACGACGACGTCATCGTTGTCGATGACGGCGAGGTCGCGGTCTCGCCGGATGGGTCCATTCGATTTGGCGAGGGCCAGCCCGCCAGCAATGAGGATGCCGTCGAGATCGTCGGTGACGACGACACAATCATCATTCTGGAGGGAGACCAGGATTTGGCGCCCCCCGTCGACGCCCCCACGGGGCCCCTGGGGAGGGTGTGGGATGCCTGGCATGTGGCTTTTGACAGTGAGGTCTTTGCCGCCGCCCAGTTGACCGACGCCGCCACCGGGCCTTTTCGGACGATGGGGTCGGTCTGGCTGGAGAGTTGGTTGCTGCCGGCCCCCAATCTGAGCTTTTACGGCACGGCGCTTGGACGACTGGCCTGGGACGGCACGCCCGGGGGGCGAATCGTCGCCTTCGCCGACGTCTACGAACTGTACGGCAAGGTGACGTTGGACCGGGCCACGGTGCAGATGGGCCGCCTGGTCGTGCCGTGGGGGCGCACGCAGGGCGTCGGCTTCGGCGACCGGTTGCATCCTCCGGATATGCGCCGTGGCCCTCCTTTCCCCGATCCCGCCCGGCAGAAGCAGCCCCAGCTGGGGGCCCAGATCAAGGGCAGTCTTGACCTCGTCGGCGTCGAAGCCGTCGCTTTCATCTCCCATGAAACCACCGAAGGTTCGTTGGCGGCGGCCAACCAGGGCGGGCTGCGCTTGGGGCGCTACCAGACGGCCCTGGCCCGATCGCCCACCTTGGCCGGCGGCCTGCTCGGCGACGACGACACCAGCGGCGCCCGCCAAGCAACCCGGCTCATGCAGCCGACCTTGGCGGCGCGGGTCTGGCGCCGCGTGGGGGAGTTCGACGTCACCGCCAGCGCTGCCTGGCACTTCGACGAGACGCCGACGCTGGCGCTGCCCGTCGACGTCAACCACGCCATCGCCGGCGAAGGCCTCGCGCTGTTGGGCCTGCCACCGGTGCCCGGCGTGGTCTGTCCCGGGCTCTCGACGTCGGCGTGCCTGGGGCCGGGCGCCCTGACGTACCAACAGACCACCAGTTATTCGCTGGATGTGAGCTGGGGCCTCGGCATCGTCGTGGTGCGGGCCGAGGGCGTCGCCCATCCCCGCATTGGCGACGTCGGCGGCAAAACGGCGTTGTTGCTCGACGAAAACGGCATCCGCTCGGCCCAGGTGTCGCAGCTGTCCACCGCCCTGGCCGTTGAGGGGCAGCTGGGACCAGCTGTCGATGGTTCGCTTGAACTCTTCGACGTCGCCTGGGACGGCGTGCCGCGCGACGCCCGTTTGTGGGGGGTCGAGCTGCTCGACGACGAGGTCGCCAGCGACACCCCTTCCCTGCGCACGGTGCACCGCCTGGCGGGCGCTGCCGTGCTCGGCGGGACGCTGTTTGAAGAGCGGGTACGGTGGCGGTTGCGGGGTGAAGCCTCGATTCTGCAGGCCGACATCCTGGTATCTGCCGAGGTCCGCTATCGCCTGCCCGTCCTCGACCTCTACGTCGGCGCCCGCGGTGATCTCTTCGCCGGTCGACCGGGCAGCCCGGGATGGATGCGCCAGGAGGCGAGCCTGCTTGGGATCTATCTGGGCGAAGGGGGCTGACGCCGACGCCGCCGCTGTCGTCGCCACCGGTGACGACCACGGCTGCTACAGCCGCCCCTGGGCCTTCAGCAGCAGGTAGGCCTCGACGGCGGCGGCGCCGGCCCGGACCGCGTTTGGTCCGCCCATGACGTCGATGACCGTGGCGCTCGTTTGCAGTGCCGCCAGCGCCCGTCGTCGATGGCTGAGCAGGTGGACGGCGGCGTCATGCAGGTGGGGGTTGAGCGGCTCGGTCGCTGCCGTCGTCGTCGTCGTCGTCGTCGTCGTCGTGTTGGTGGACGTGGTTGTCAGGAAGCGAGCCACGCCGGGATCGCCCAGGGCCACCACCATCACGAGATGCCGACCGCGCAGGCCGGCGAGGGCGCGGGCGAGGGCGCGGGTCGAGGCTTCGTCGACGACGTCGGTGATGAGGCACACCAGGGCGCGCCGCTTCTGACGGCGGACCAGCACCGCCACCAGCTCTTGATAGGCAGGCTCGACGGCGAGGGCGGCAGCGTCGGCGACGGCGGCGGCCAGGCGGCCCAGGTGGGCCCGCCCCTCGCGGGGAGGCTCATAGACGGCCACGTCGTCGTCGAGCAGGCATATGCCGGCCCGGTCGCCTTTTTCCAGGGCTGCGCCAGCGAGCAGCAGGCCAAGGCCCAGGGCTTCGTCGAAGCGCTGGCGGGGGCCGTCTGGGTGTTCGGTCGTGCCCAGCAATTGGCGGCCGGCGTCGAGGACGATGACGACGTCCTGGCGGCTCTCGGGCACGAGCTCCTTGACGATGAGTTCGCCGTGGCGGGCCGACGCCTTCCAGTCCACCAGGCGCACGTCGTCGCCGCGGCGGTAGTCGCGCAGGGCGTCGAGCTCGCGCCCCCGCTCCACGGCCCGCTTGCGGCGGGAGCCGCTGTCGCCGCCTCGCACCAATCGTTCCGCGGCACGCACGATGGTGCCGACGTCGATGCCGACGGTGATGTGGTCGCCGACGCCGTCACGGCGCTGGCGTCGACGCACGAGCCCCAGGGGCCCGAAGGTGCGCACCGCGAAGCGCCCGGGCCCGGCAGCGCCCCGCCGCACGCCCCGTCGGCGGGTGTGCACGATGGCGGTCTCGTCGGCGTCGACGGCCACCCGCACGGTGGTCCACGTCGGCGTCAGCAGCGACACGGTGTCGGTGACTTCGACGTCGACGGCAAAGGGGGCCTTGACCTCAAGGTCGACGGTGACGTCGTGGCCCTCGGTGCAGCGCTCGGCGCAGCGGCGCGTGACCTGCACCGCGGCGGGGGAGCGAGCCATGACGACGTCGACGATCACGCAGCCCACCAGCCCGAGCAACGCAAACGGCGCCCCCGCTCCCAGCGCTGGCGCGACAAAGCCGGCCACGCCGACGACGCCGACGCCCACCATCGCCCACAGCAGGCGCTCGGTCGGTTCGATCACCGCGGCGCCTGCGCTGGCGTCGTCGTTGCCTGGGTCGGCGGCAGGACCGGCAGGCGATCCAGCAGGCTGCCGACGACGGCGACCACGTCGAGGCCGTCGAGTTCGGCGTCGGTCGACAGCGTCAGTCGATGGCGCATGACGGGGACGGCGACGGCCTTGATGTCGTCGGGGAGCACGAAGCTGCGGCCGTGAACCAGCGCCCGGGCCTGGGCGGCGCGGATCACCATCAGCCCCGAGCGGGGCGACGCCCCCAAGCGCAGCGACGACGACGTTCGCGTGGCCTGCAGCAGCGACAGCACGTAGCGGCGCACGCTGTCGTCGACGACGACCTGGTGCACGAGGCCCTGGAGCCGCTGCAGGGCGTCGGCGTCGACGACGGCCCGGGGCAGATCGGCCCGGTGGCGCGCTCCGAGCGCCAACAGGCGCAGTTCGTCGTCGGCGGCGGGATAGCCGATGACAATCTTGACGAGGAAGCGGTCGGTCTGGGCCTCGGGCAGGGGATAGGTGCCTTCGAACTCCAACGGATTTTGGGTGGCGACGACAAAGAACAAAGACGGCAAGGGATGGCGGGTGCCGTCGAGGGTGACCTGCCGCTCCTCCATGGCCTCCAGCAGGGCAGCCTGGGTCTTGGGCGGCGTGCGATTGATCTCGTCGGCGAGCAGCACCTCGCAAAAGATGGGGCCCTTATGGACCTCCCAGCTGCGGTTTTCGGGGTTGTACACGCGGGTGCCGCACAGGTCGGTCGGCATCAGGTCGGGCGTGAACTGGACCCGACCGAATTCGGCACCCAGCGCCGCAGCCACCGCTCGCGCCAACAGCGTCTTGGCGACGCCGGGGACCCCCTCCAACAGCACGTGCCCCGCCGCCAGCATCGCCACGACGAGCTGCTCAATGGCGGCCTCCTGGCCCACCACGGTGTGCTGCAGGGCCTCGAGCAGGCGCTGGATCTCGGCGGCGACGCCTACTGGCAGCAGGGCTCCGTCTGCGAGGACTACGCCCGCATCCGCTGCCCAGTCTACGCCGTCGGCGGCTGGGCCGACGGATACAAAAACGCCGTCCTGCGGCTCATGGCGCGCCTCTCCGTCCCGCGCAAGGGCCTCGTCGGGCCGTGGGCGCACCGGTACCCGGAGCAGGGCG
>CAJBHN010001189.1 GCA_903952805.1 uncultured Myxococcales bacterium
CCACTGACGGGTGATGCCGCGGGCATCTTTCTGCCCGGTGGTGCCAATGTCTCGCTCATGCAGCGCAAAGGCCTCGCGCAGCCGCCGAAGCACCTGGGGCGTCGACAAGCCCCGCTTCTCAATGTGCAGGTACAAGTGCTCGCCCGTGCCGCAGGGCAAATACGACGGGACCTCGTCGACCTCGAAGCCGTCGTCGGCGCCGCGGAATTCGATGGCGGGCCCCGCAGCCAACACGTGGTCGGGGTCGAGGGGCCAGGGCGTGGGCATGCCGAGGGGAAAGCCACCGGGAATGGAACGCGCCAGAAAAGACGGGAGGCGCGAGCCCCCCGTCACATCTGGCACTGACGACGTCGACAATGCGGGCAGCTCTGGGTCATTCATGACGTGGTCAGGTCCTTCAGGCGCGCCTCGAGCTGCGCAAGGCGTTCTTCAAGCTTGCGGATATCCTTCTGCTCCGACGAGAAGAAGGCCTGGGCCCGATGCCAGCTGTCGTCGACGCGGCGGTCGAGTTCGACGCGGTTTTCGTCCACCCGCTTTTTGGCCTCCAACAAGACCCGGCGAGCCTCGTCGGCCGACAGGGTCTTGAAGTCCACCAGACGGCCCACGAGGCTGGCGGTGCCCTTGTCGTCGGTGGCCCAGGGCCCCACCGTCTTGTGCCAGGCCTCGGCCAGGCGACGGGCCAGGTTGTCTTTGTCAGGGGTGCCAACAGCGGCGTCGGCGGCAGGAGAAGGCGTGCGAGGTTCCGTCATGGCTGCTCCACTATGGCACACCGATGGCCCAGCGGGCGAAGGACTCAGACGCTGGGCCCGGTGGTCTGGTCGACGCTGCCCTCGACCACGTCGGCCCCGGTGGCGGCGGCGTCGACGACCGCGACGACGGCGCTGGTGGCCGCGACGTCCGCCTGCGCTTGAAGGTCGGCAGGAGCGACGGCGGCGTCGACGGCAGCCTGCGCTCCCCGGGCCTTGCGGACCAGGCCAACTCTGTCGAGGAGGGCGTCCACCTCCCCCTCCAGGGCGCGGGGGAGGCTGTCCACCAGGGCGCCGACCCGAGTGCCTTTGAGGGCAACACGAGCCGTGGCCTCAAGGTTCGAGAGCTCCCCCCTCAGGCGGGCGAGGGGGGCTTTGGCCAGCGAGACGGGAGCGGCGGCGGTCTGCATCGGGAACTCCTGGGGGCACGGCGGGAAACGACACGCCTTTACGCGTTGCGTCATCCTAGGCATGACGCAACGCGTCGACAAGGGTGTCCGGCAAACGTGTGAATCTTCAGGGGATCACGCTGCTGCGCTCGAAGGCGAGGTCGCAGTCGCCGTCGGCACAGACGGCGGTCGGTCGGACTGGTAGCAGGCTGCATGACGAACCCGCTTCCCACACGGCGCGCCGCCATCATCGGCTCGGGCAACATTGGCACCGACCTGCTCATCAAACTGCTGCGCACGTCGACGACGCTGGAGCCGGCGATCATGGTCGGCATCGACAAGGACAGCGAGGGCCTGCAGCGGGCCGCACGCCTCGGCGTTGCCACCACCGCCGACGGCATCGACGGCTTCCTCGCCCACGCCGCCTGCGACACCGTCGACGTCATCTTTGACGCCACCTCGGCCCGCGCCCACCTGGTGCACGCCGACAAGCTCGCGGCTCACCGTGCCCGCTTGATCGACTTGACGCCCGCGGCCATCGGCCCCTTCGTCGTCCCCGCCGTCAACCTGGCAGCCCATCAGGGCGCCAAGAACGTCAACCTGGTGACCTGCGGGGGCCAGGCCACCATCCCGATGGTGTTCGCCGTGGGTCGGGCCGCCGGTCCAGTTGTGTGGGCGGAGATCGTCGCCAGCATCGCCAGCAAGAGCGCCGGCCCGGGCACCCGCGCCAACATCGACGAGTTCACCCAGACCACCGCCCGCGCCATCGAGCAGGTTGGCGGCGCCCGACGAGGCAAGGCGATCATCGTGCTGAATCCGGCCGATCCACCGGTCATCATGCGCGACACCGTCATCGCCGTCGTGGAAGGCGACGTCGACGAAGCCGCCGTCATCACCAGCGTACACGCCATGGCCGACGACGTCGCCCGCTACGTTCCTGGCTATCGACTGGTGAAGCCGCCGGTGTTTGAGCGGGTCAGCTTTGCGCCGCCGGGCGAAACGTCGATGGCAGCGACCAAGGTCACGGTATTTCTCGAGGTCGAAGGGGCCGGCCATTGGCTGCCAAAGTACGCCGGCAACCTCGACATCATGACCAGCGCGGCGTTGCGGGTGGGGGAGAGCGTGACCTGACGATCGCCCGGCGGCCAATGCCCCGATCCAAGCCAGGCCCCAGGCCGGCTTGATCGCCGTCGCCGCAGTCTGCGACCTTCGCAGCCGTTGTGGCGGTCGCCCGAGAGGTACGCCGCCTTGCAGGCGTCTGATGACGCCCATGTTCTGTGTCAGGATCTGCCCATGAATGTCACCGGCATCGGAAATACGGACGTCGGCCGGAAGCGCGGTCACAACGAAGACTTCATCGTCATCGATAAGGAGCTCGGGCTCTATATCGTCTGCGACGGCATGGGTGGCCACGCCGCCGGCGAGGTCGCCGCCGCTGCCGCAGCCAACGCCGTCCGCGGCTACATCCGCGAGCACCGCGACGTCATCACGGGCTTCGACGACACCGGCGCCGCCCGCGACAGCCTGTTGCGCCTCGTAGAAGAAGCCATCCAGCTTGCCTCACGCGAGGTCTACGGCATCGCGATGTCCAGCAATGGTAAGGCCGGCATGGGCACGACGCTGACGTTGGTGCTGACCACCAAGGCTATTGGTGTGATGGGGCACGTCGGCGACACCCGGCTCTACCTGCGTCGGGCCGGTCGCAGCTTTCAGCTCAGCGACGACCACACGTACATCAATGAAATGGTCCGTCGTGGCATGACGACCGTCGAAGCGGCCAAGAAGGGTCCCTACGCCAACGTCATCACCCGGGCCGTCGGCATCCAACCCACCGTGCGCGTCGATACCCTGCTGTTTGACGTGCTCCCCGACGACACGCTGCTGCTCTGCAGCGATGGTCTGCACCGCTACACCGAAAGTCTCGACGAGCTGGGCGTCCTGCTTGATGCCGACCACCTCGCGAGCATCCCCGAACATCTGGTCGCTCTGGCCAACGAGCGCGGCGGCGTCGACAATATTTCGGCCATCGTGTTGCGGGCCGCGCCGGAAAACGGCGACGACCTCACTGACAGGAGCCGCACCACCGAAATCAATCTCAAGCTCGAGACCCTCCGGCACATCGTCATCTTCCGCCATCTCGACATGGGCGAGCTGTGCAAGGTGCTGACAATCATGCGCTCGGTGTCGGTTGCCGAAGGCGAAGTCGTCGTCCGCGAAGGCGAAGCCGGCGACGCGCTCTACGCCATTGTCGACGGACGCATGCAGATCGAGCGCAGCGGCGCCGCCATTCGCAGTCTCTTGCCGGGGGAACACTTCGGCGAGATGTCCTTGTTCAACAATCGCCCCCGCTCGGCGACCATTACCGCACTGTCCCCGGGTCGGCTGTTGGTGATGGAACGAGGCCGCTTCAACGAGCTGCTGAAGCAAGAACCCCATCTCGGGGTCAAGCTCTTGTGGTGCTTCGCCCAGGTGCTGTCGCTGCGCCTCGACGACGTCAGCGGGCAACTGGCCGGCAGCCAGGTCGCCTTTGAAGCCCAGATCACATCGCCGTTCAAGATCTGACGATGTGACGGCAACCCGGTCAACAGTTCGCTGATTGGCGGCTCGTCGTGGACCTGTGGTATCCGCGTCCATGCGTTCTGCTGTTGCCATCGTCGTCGGCGTCGTCGGCGTCCTGCTTCCCCTGCAACTGGCGGCGCCGGCGGCGGCCCAGGGTGAGCCCGCCGCCAACACGGTACCACTCGACCGCTTCCGCGCGATCATCGACGACAAGGGCCTGGGGACCACCGAGGGCGGCGCCATCCCGGGGCACCTGGCATTTCAGGCCGGTCTGATTCTGAACTACGCCCTCAATCCGCTGGTCTTGCGCGATGACAGCGGCGCCGTGGTCTCGCCCATCGTCGGCCACCGACTCACCGGCGATGCGCTCTTCACCATCGGGCTGTTTGACTACGTCTCCGTCGGCGTTGATCTGCCCCTGACGCTGCTGCAGCTCGGCGGCGACGTCCCCGCCAACCTCCAAGCAGCCGTCGGCGTCGCCAACGGCCTCGCCGGCGTCGGCATCGGCGACCTGCGCCTGATTCCGAAATTTCGCGTGCTGCGCGAGGACGTCCACGGCGTGTCGTTGTCGATCATTCCGACCATCACGCTGCCCACCGCCGGCGGCATTCGTTTCAATCCTGAAGGTCCCCAATACGAATATGGCGGCGACTACCTTGGCGAGGGCCCTGGTGCCTTCGCCTTCATCCCCGAGGTGGCGGCCTCCACCAATCTCGGTGGCTTCCGGCCCGCCGCCAATCTCGCGTATCGCCTGCGGCAGCCAACCCGGCTGTTCAACACCTTCGCGGTCCACCCCGAATTCGTGTACCGCGTCGGTCTCGG
>CAJBHN010001190.1 GCA_903952805.1 uncultured Myxococcales bacterium
GCGAGGGCGAGGGCGAGGGCCCCAACACGGTCCCCACCATTGCCATGACAGCACCGACGGGCGCCCTGGTGGCGACCCGCGACGAAGCAGGCGTGTTCGGCTTCGACGCCGCCTTCGACGCCAACGACTCCGATGGTGATGAGGTTGCTGTGGACATCGCCGTCGCTGTCGACGACCGCGGCAACGATGGCATCGTCATCGCCCGCGGCCTGCCCGCTGCTGGTGTGCATCACGTGTCGCTTGTCGGGGTGCCGCGCGGTGTGTGGCATGTCTTTGCCATCGCCAGCGATCCACGGGGAGGCATCGCCTACGGGTACGCAGCCGGCACCATCGAGGTGCCCAACGACGGTGTGGCTGACGCCACCTTCGAGTTGATTGAACCAGATGGCGTGGCCGACATCGACGCCGACGGCATCTCCCTGATCACCTGGCGTGCCGGGTTGCCGGACGGGCAGACCGCGACGGTCGCCCTGTTTTTGGACGTCGGCAGCAGCGAAACCCCTCTGGCGGGGGGCTTGGTCGCGACGGGGGAATCACCGACCTTCGCCCTTGACACAAACAACCTGGCGCCCGGGCAATACACCGTGCGCGGTGTCATGACCCACCAGGGGGGCCAGGTGACCCGCAGCGCCGACGGTGTCTTGGTGGTCGCTGCTGAAGGCTGCGCTTGTGTCGCCGCTGATCGGGGTGTCTCTCGTCATGGAGGGGCCTTGCCGGGGGCCGCTCTTGTTGCGATGCTGCTGCTCTTTGTCGCGACGCGTCGTCGTGATCGGGTTCATGGACCAACGGGTCCCTGATTCCAGGCGGCTCGTCGGCTCTGCCGATGGGCTTGTGTACACTCCGCTCTTGTGCTGGCCGTCTTGCGGTTGGCAAAAGGGCGCACGAAGGCGGCTCATCCGGTGCGCTACGGCATCATCAGCGACATCCACGGCAACATCGAGGCCCTGACGGCCTCGTTGAAAAGCCTCGAAAACGAACGCATCGATGCGTACATGTGTTTGGGGGATATCGTCGGCTACGGCGCCAACCCCGACGAATGCATCGATATCGTTCGGTCCAGGGTCAAGGCTTGCATCGTCGGCAACCACGACGCCGCTGTCTGTGGTCGTATGGATTATTCATACTATTACGACGCCGCGCGTCACGCCCTTGACTGGTGTAAAGATCGGGTCACGCCGGGCAATATGGGATGGCTGCGGGAGCTCCCCTACAAAGTCACCGAAGGGGACGTGGACTTCTGTCATGGCAGTCCTGTGTGTCCCGAGGAGTTTGAGTATGTGTTTACCAAGGAGAAGGCCAAGGAACTGATCAAGTTCCGCGACCAGCTCAACTGGGTGACGTTCATAGGGCACTCCCACCTGACCAGAAGCTTCGCGCTGTCCGCTGACGATGCGTACAACGTCAAAGGTCCAGAGTTCGTGGTTCGCAAGGACTTCAAGTATATCATCACCGTCGGTTCAGTCGGCCAGCCTCGCGACTACGACCCACGTTCCTGTTGTGCTGTCTTTGATACCGAGACCTGCGTGTTCAAGTATGTGCGCAGCGAGTACAATATCGAAGCGCAGATGAAGAAAATCATCGACGCTGGCCTCTCCTACAACTTCGGCGCCCGACTCCTCGTCGGCATCTGATCCACAGCGCACATGGGCCGCGGCTCGTGCCCTGACCGGGACGTCGTGAAGACTCGTCGCGCCGCGGATTTTCGGCGTGGGCAAGACGCAGCGCAGGGCGGGGCCTCGTGGCCAAACCGAGCACGCAACGACGCTCGCGTCCCAAAGACCAAGCGAAATGTCATCACGAAGCCCCGGTCGCGGCACGAGCATCGGCTCGGCGCAACACACTGCAGGGAGGCACGGGCTCCCTGCAGCGCTCACGCGTCGATGGCCAGCCTGAGCGCCTGACGCGCCTGGAAGTGCTCCTCTGACAAACTGAACGCCACCAGATCGACGAGCCGGGGGTTGCTCTCCAGGGCGGCAATCATGGCGTTGGTGTCGCCAGCGAGGGTGACCCCGGTGTCGCGCGCGACCAAGCGAGCCGCGGCATCAAAAGCACCCGCGAGGAGCAAGCCCGCGCGATTCTCCGACAGGGGGACCGCGGCCATGTAGGCGTCGAAGTCGACTCGAGGGGCAGCCGCCAGTCTGGCCAACGGTTCGGTGAGCTGACCCTTGACCTTGCGGGAAATAGCGCCGCCAACCCGTTTGACGAGGGCGTCGACCTCACCAGCGTCGAGCTGGCCCAGCAAGGGAAACGCCTTGTCGATGCTGCGCCCCACGGCTGACAGCAGCGTCGCCAGGCCTCGCCCGTCCGCACCCCTCAGCAGGTGGTGGCCCGACGCAAACGCCATCAGGCCCCGCCCAATCAAGAAGCGCTGCTCCCGATTGGGATGCGTGCGGGTGACGTCGCCCCCCACCAGCAGCACCAGCGGCACGGCGACGATGGCGTCGACGCCCGACTTTTTGACTTGGCTCCGCCACACATCGAATCCCGTGACCCCCAGGTTCTGCGCCATGTTGTCCGCAAGGGTTCGCAGCGGATCGGCAGCCTTGGGGCGCAGCACGAGCTTCTTGTCGAGGACCTCGAGGTCGGTGGCCGCCAGCGGCTTGGCGAGGTCGACGGCGACGGCAGCCAGAATTTCCCTCACGACGTTTCGTTGAGAGGGATGGGCCACCAGCGACGTCACTTGACCAACGTCAAGCTCGACGGTCGACTCCTTCTTCACGCGCTTCTTGTTATCGCCGAAAAAGAGTTCCTCGCCGTCATCAGATGCAGCCAGAAAACTGAGCAGCTCGGCGACACAAAATGCACCATCGTGGACCCGTTGCTGCGAAAAGCCGCGAAAAAGGGCCTTCAGCGACGGCAACCGGACCCGACCGGCGCGCAGGACGCGCCGGTGCTCCTCGACCGCCTGCGCATGCTGGCTCGGCGTGCGCGAATAGATGTCGGCGATGAATCCCCGGATTTCGGTCGCGTCTTTGGCGAGTTCCAGCGCGCGCTTGGCGCTTTTGAGAGCGACGTCGACAGTTCCCAACTGCTCCAACGCCAACCGGGCGTTGCGAAAATGCAGCTCGGCAGCGCGACGAGGCTGGGTCGCGACGAGACCTTCGGCCTGTCGGTTCGTGGCGTCAAAGACACCTTGGTGGTTTCCCGAGCGCTCGTAGGTGCCGGTCAGTTCAGCGAGCAGGCCTGCCTGTTCGCCGACGTCGGCCGTCAACTGCAGGGCGGCCTCCAGGTGCGTGATGACCTGGCGAGGGTCGGGCAAGGCTGTGCTGTGCAGGCGGGCAAGGATGAGGTGGAGTTCACGTCGCTCATCGACGTCGAGAGCCGTGTCGACGAGTTGCCGGTAGGCTTGCAGGGCCTGCGCGGGCGAACCCGACAGGGCAAATGCCCGAGCCAACTGCTTGCGAGCGACCCGGTTCTCAGGCTGCATCGCCAGCCCCGCTGTCAGGTGCTGAATGGCGCGGGCGGCGTCTGGGCGATGCTCGGTGAAGATGATGCCCAGATTGAAATGGACCGATACGAGCAGCATCGGGTCGGCCTCGACGGGCAGCAAAGCCCCCCAAGACGCCAGCGCGTTGTCCCAATCAGCGTTGGCAAAGGCCAGATTTCCGAGCTGCAGCAGCGCCCCGGTGTGCTGCGGAACGATCTGTACGATTCGCCCGTACAACCGGGTCGCCTCGTTTGGGTCATGGAAGCGTTCGCCCGCCAGGTGGGCCGCCCGCGACAACAGCTCAAGGCGTTGAGGCTGGCTGACGGCGTCGGCAGTGATGGCGTCGGCGCGACGCTCATAGAGCCTGGCAAGGTCTGACCAGCGGTTGGAACCGACCAGCAGGGACTCCAGGGCCGGGTAGGCCTCGGTGTGGAGCGGAGCGCGATCGAGGACGCGGGCGAAGCATTCGACGGCAGCGGCGATATCGCCGAACTGATCCCGTTGCAGGGCTCCCACTTCGAGCAGCGTACGGATGGCGTGGGCCGGATCCTTTGAGGTCTGGGCCTCCAGGGTGAGCAGACGCAGTTGGTCCTGCGGTCGCCCCTGGGTGCCGTAGATTTCCTTGAGACGGGTAATGGCGGGCAGGAAGTCAGGCTTGGCAGCGTGGGCCCGCTCGTAGCAGGCGCGGGCGACGTCGAGTTGGTCCAAACGGTTCTCGGCCAGTTCACCCATCTGCATGGCGTTGTCGACGATGAGGACGGGGTCGACGAGGGCACTGCCCTCTCGCTCGTACAGCGCGTACAGAGGCCCCCAGGCTCGACGCTCGACGTACAAACGCTCCAGCGCCCGCAGGGCAATCGGGTGCTCGGGCTGAAATTCGAGGATGCGAACGTAATCCGGCAGGGAGTCCTGGGGAGGCTCGGCATGTCCCTCGCGCCAACTGGCCATTTGCAGGGTGAGGTTGCAGACCTCGTCGGCCGACGGCTCGACGAGGGCAAGAGCGCCGGCTGCGGCAATGGCTGCCGGATAATCGCGCAATCGCAGCGCGCAGCCCAAGCAGCCACGCAAGGCGGGACGGTCGTTGGGAATCAGCTCGAGCACCCGCTGGAGGGCGTTGAGCGCGCGCGCGGGATCGTCGAGCCGATGAAGGTAGAGTTCTCCGATGGTGCGGAGGTTTGCCAGGCGCCCATAGGCGTCCACGAGCGACGCCTGCATTCGCTCACGGGCGGCGGCTTCGGCGCTGGCGCGGTTGTAGCGCGACAACAGCGACACCAGCATTTCATGGGCAAACAGCAAGCCCGGAGCATCTGTGATGGCCTCTTCGAGGACGATGACGGCGTCGTCGACCCGCCCCAACCGGCGCTCCAGCAGTTCGGCCATGGCGCAACGCAGCTGACC
>CAJBHN010001191.1 GCA_903952805.1 uncultured Myxococcales bacterium
ATGACGGGTGCCACCGTCACGGGGGTGGTGGGGGCGACCACGTCGGTACCAGCGTCGACCAGAAGGGTCCCGGCGGGCGGCGGCAGCAGGCCCAGCATCCAGGCTCCGCTGCCGAGGAGCACTGCGGTGATCGCGGCGCCAGTCAACGCAGCCAAGACGGTGCCCAGCCGGGAGCGCGATGGCGTCGGCCGCGGGGCAGCAGCCAGTGGCGGCGGCGATATCGGCATCGGCGCCGTGATCGCGCCTGGCAATGGTCTGGGCCAGTCGCCCTCACCGCGGCCATCGAGGCCGACCTCGACGCTGTCATCGAGCTCGGGTGCCTGGTGCGGCCAACTCGGACGTGCCGTTTCCCTGGTGGGGGCCTCGGCCATCGATGGCGTGGAGGGTACCGACAGCATGTGCAGGTCGCTCGCACGGGGGCCATTGAGGGCGAGGTCGACGCTGTCGTCGAGCTCGGGTGCCTGGTGCGGCCAACTCGGACGCGCCGTTTCCCTGGTGGGCGCCTCCGCCAGCGATGGCGTGGAGGGGGGCGAGGGGGCCGAGAGCATTCGCGGCGACGGATCCAGGTCCGGCCCGATCGCCGTCGGTGGAATGGTCGATGGCAGGTCTGCCGGGTCCACCTGCATCAGGGTGGCGGCGTCGTCCTCGTTGGCCACCAACATGGTGCGGGTCCGCGCAGCGGCAACCGATACGGGCGCGTGGGGCGCTGGCGAGGACATCGCTTGGATGGTTGGGCGCATGTCGTCAAAAGTGCCGCTGATGGGTACTGGGGCCGGGAGCGCGGCGCGCACGGGGGCCTGCCCCCATCCGGCCGGCAGTGTGGCGGCCAGGTCGGGCACGACTTCAAATGTGGGTGTGCTCAGGTCCGTGGTCGACGACACGAGTTCGGCAACGCTCGTCTGTTTGCCATGCACGCCCAACAACAACATCGACAAGGCATCATGGAGTGCGGCTGCTGACGAGTAACGTTGCTGCGGCTCTTTATGCAGGCAACGCAAAACGATGTCTTCGAGCTGCTGGGGGATCCCGGCATTGCGCTCTCGCAAGCGCGGCGGGGCCTCGTTGACAATCGCCTGCATGGTGAACACGTCGCTTGGACCATCAAAAGGTCGTCGACCAACCAGCAGCCAATACAGCACCGTGCCGAGGGCGAAGAGGTCCGTGCGTCCATCGACGCGCAGACCCTTCAACTGCTCGGGTGCCATGTAGGGCACCTTGCCCTTGAGTTCGCCAGCCTGGGTCAGGTTTGACCAGTCCTCGCGTTTGGCGATGCCGAAGTCGAGCAGCTTGGTGGCCCCCGCGCTGGTGACGAAGATGTTGTCGGGCGAGATGTCCCGGTGGACGAGGTTGGCGGGCTGGCCTCGCTCATCTTTGAGCCGGTGCGCATGGTCCAGGCCGAGGCAGACGTCGGCGACGATGCGGACGATGGCGTCGATTGGCAGAGCCTGCTTGCTCTCCCAGACCCGCAACGCGAGGTCCTTGAGCGTCAGCCCCTCCAGGTACTCCATCACGATGAAGTGCTCACCAACCTCGCCGTCGCGCTTGGCTGGCTGCACCCCGAGTTCAAAGACCTGCACGATGTTGGCGTGCTCCAGTCGCGCCAACAGCCGCGCTTCACGGACGAACATCTCGACGGTGCGGTTATGCGCGGTGCCCTCGTGCTGTTGCTGCCTGAGGGCCAGCTTGACCAGGCCGGGTCGAATACGTTTGACGACGACCTTTTTTTTGAAGCCGCCAGGTCCGTCGACCGTGGCCAACCAGATTTCTGCCATGCCACCCTGGGCGATGATGCGCTCGAGGATGTAGCGCCCCAAACGCCTGGGCGACGCCCCTCCTGGCCGCCGGGTGGCCTGGTCGTAGGGCACCACGTCGGTGCGGTCGTTGATCCCTCGGTGGTGGTCGTCGTCGCCGGTCACGATGCCAGCATGCCATATCGCAGCGGCTGGACGGCACCCACCGCACCGCGTCTGCCACCGCGACGCGTTTCAGGGAAAACACCGATAAATCAGGTGCTTGCGGATCCCAGACGTCAACCCGGGCGGGACGGGGGCAGGCGTCGGTCGCGGCTGTCGGCGGCGGCTTCGACGGGGCGGGCAATGACGACGTTGCGGCCAGCTTCGCGACCGGCGGCGTGGCTGTCGCGGGCGCCACCACCAAAGCGACCGTGACGGACGTGGGGGTGACGCTGCCGCACGAATCGGCGCAGGTCGGCGTCGCCGACCCAGACGAGCCCCCTTTCGACTTGGGCCCGGGCCTCTTTCGCGAGCTTGTCGGCCACACCCATCATGAACCCGGCGAAAAAGGGCAGGCGCTCCCGGGGAGCCAGTCCCCGGCGACGACCCTCCTCGCTCCACACGCGCCCGGCGGCACCCAGCAGGAAGGCATGGATCCACTCGGCGATATCAACGTTTTCTGGCGTGCCAGATACTTCGGTGACTGTCCCCATGCGAGCCGCGTCGTGCATCCACGCCCGCACCAAGATGACGTCGACGAAGAAGTGTCGCGACAACAACACCCCCAGCAGCTTCTCGTGGGCATGCATACGCGACGTCGGCGTCCCGAGGGTTCGCACCAGGTAGCGGCGGGGTCGACCGAGAGCAGCGAGGTTGTGCTCGAGCATCAAGCGCTGGGCAGCGTTGGCGGCGGCTTCGGCTTCGTTGGCATTGTCGCTGTGGGCCAGCGCCAGCAGCTTTTCGATACGCCGCAACACCCGTTCCACGTCGACATCGCGGGCTTCGTTGGCGCCGACGCCCGCCGTGGGGATACCGGCGGCACGGGGGTCGATGCCGCGGTCGAGGCAAACCTTGCGGAAGCTGTCGCCGTGGGCGGCTTCGTCGTGAATGTCGAGCACCTCGTCGACGTATTGGTGGGCACTTTCGTGCTTCAACACCTCACGCACCGCCACCCATGACGACTTGCGCACAAATGCCCGCGACACCGTCACCGTCCGGTGGATGCTGTCCCAGGCCGCCAGGCGGCTCTCGGCGTCATCAAGGCACAGCACGGGAGCCACGAGCCCGCCGTGAAAGAATCCGGTGTTGATGACCGCCAGCTCATGCCGGAGCGCATCCAGCAGCAGGCGTTCATGGACTTCTTCGACCGCGCCGCGGGGAGCCTTCATGGGCTTGAACAAGGCATGTCCAGCGCGACATGCAACCCGGTCAGCGCATCGTCAGCGCCACCTGCACCGGCCCTGCGTGTGCACGCCTGACACCATCGTTGATCCGTGGTGCCGGCGTCGACATCGACATCGTCGACGAGAGGGGCACATGCTGGTCAGCGCGGAGCCAGGGCTGGTGGCTCAGTGATGCCAAGGGGTGTGGTGCCTCGCAGCACCAGCGACAGCGGTGACGACGTCTGCGACCACTGCAGCTTGAGGGTGTTGTCGGCGGCGCCACCGTTGAAGCCCACGACGCCATACGTGCCGTAGTGGGGCAGCTTGCGCGCGAGCGCGGGAATCATGTCCGTGGATGGGCTGCCCACAAATGTCATGGCCAGCGCCCGATTGCGCGGGTGTTCGACGACGATGGCCAGCGCCGTCTTGTCCGTCGCCACGCGTTCGAGGTCGTAGGCGGCCTTGCGGTCCTTCGCGGCCAGGACGCGCTCCCAGCCGCCAGGGCCAAAGAAGCCACGGTCGTCGAAGCGGACCTCGTACGGCTTGGACAGCACATAGGGCCCGCCGCGCAACAAGGAGCTGTAACCGAGGACCCAGACGGCGGCATCGGCGGGCAGGGTCTGCACACTCTTGTCGTCGACGATGGTGCAGCGGTCGCTGTCGGGGCACAGGCTGGCGGCGAAGGTTCGCCACGCCTCAATTTCGGCTCTGCTTGCCATCGTCGGTGTCACAAACAGCATCTTTTTGGCGCCGAGGGCCCGCGACAACGACGGTGGCACCTCGCCGGGGCCCAGGCGGCGAAAGACCTCGAAGAAGGGGTCGACGTCGACGCGGGCCACGGCGGCGGGCACCGGGACGTTGACGCGCGCGACACTGGGCGTGCCATCGCCGGCCGGGAAGACGACCTCGGTGCTGACGGTGCGGCCGTCCACAGTGGTGATGATGACGGGCACCGTCATCGGCCACGGCGCTGCAAGCTGCGTTTGGCGGATGGCCACGCCGGCGCTGCGGTGCAGGCCACCTGCGCCCAGCTGTTCGCGCACCTCCTCGAGATGCAGTGACGGGATGCCCGTGCGCGTCGTCCACGTCGCCATGAAGGGGCCGACGTCTCGGCCGGCGGCGGCGGAGAATGCTGCGGCCACGTCGTCGAAGCTGGCGCGGGTGAAGCGCCTGGACTTCCACAGCTGCTTCAATCCGGCGCGAAACACGTCGTCTCCCAGCTGGCGACGCAGCATGTGAAACGTCATCAGGGTCTTGCCGTACCCGACAGCCTCTGACGCCGCCGAGAAGCGACCGCGGAAGTCGAGCAGGGGGAAGTCCTTGCTGGCGTCGGTGTCGACGTAGTCGAGGTAGCGTTGGATGGTTTTGCGCCGGTGGTCGGCACCGCGGCCCTGGCGTTCGTCCTCAAGGTGGTCGGCGAGGTAGGCCGTCAATCCCTCGGTCCAATTGCCGCCGTCTTGAAACACGCCGTTGCCCCACCAGTTGTGCAGCAGCTCATGGGGCCAGCTGGTGTGCAGGATGAACGGAAAGCGCAGCACCTGGGGGCCCAGCAGCGTGAACGACGGCATGCCGTAGCCCGTCTCCCAGAAGTTCTCCACGAGGACGAATTCGCGGTAGGGGAAGGCGCCGATCAGCTCGTTGTACAAGGCGAGGTACTGCCCGGTGGCTTCCAGATAGCGGTCGGCGATGGCGTCGGCGTCGGCCGGCG
>CAJBHN010001192.1 GCA_903952805.1 uncultured Myxococcales bacterium
ACCGTGACGGCCTTGATGGGGCCGTCGTCGTCGGTGGCGACCTCAGCGGTGTCGGGACCAGCACTGGTCGCGGCGATGGCCGCCGGGCCAGGGGCGGCGGTCGCCAGCAGCGCCGTCAGCAGCAGGGCCCCCGTCATGGCGATTCGCCGTCAAAGAGGGGCAGGCGCAGCGTGCCGCTGGCGACGTCAAAGACCCAGGTGGCGACGGCGGCGGCGGCGATGGCCCCCGACAACGACAACAGCCCCACGCCGCCATACAGCGTGCCCTGGCGCAGGGCCTCGCTGGAGGCGTTGGTGGTGGTGCCGTCGACCAGCACCGCGCCGGCCACCGCGCCGCCGCCGGCGACGGCGACGGCCACCGCCAGAAAGCCCAGCTCGCCGGGGAACATCAACGGGTCGCGCAGCGGTGACGGCGCCACGGTGATGGCGTCAGCGTCGACGAGGGACGCCGCACTGGCGGCACCCGGGGAACGGCAGCGGCGCTCGCCGTCGTTGACGGCGTCCAGGGCACCCGCGCAGGGGTCGGTCACGGGCTCGGTGCCCGTCGCACCCGCCACACCCGCCATGAGGGACCACACCAAGCTGCCGACGAGGACCACCGCCATCAAAGCCTCCAACCGCGTTGCTGACGATGACGGACTCGGCGAGCGCCGTCGAGGGCCTGCTCTCCGACCCGGTGACGCTCCTGGGTCAGGGCCGAGCTCGACGACGACGCCACCCGACCAGGACCGCCCCGACGACCATCCCCAGCAGCGACAACCACTGCGACGTCGACAGAGGGCCCCACAGCCCCCGGTCGCCGTCGCCCCGGCTGAACTCGGTGATGAAGCGCGCAGCCAGCAACGTCAGCGTCGTCAGCAGCGCCGCGGTCCCTGGTCGACACGGCGTGCGCCGCAGCAGCAGCCACACGACGACCGCGACGGTGGCGGCTCCCACATCGTACAGCTGGGTGGGATGCACACCGACACCAGCGCTGCTGTGGGTGGAGGGAAAATGCACCGCCCAGGGCAGCGTGGTGGGGGCCCCATAACAGCAGCCCGCCAGAAAGCAGCCGACGCGGCCGATGCCGGTGCCGACGGCGACGGCGATGGCGGCGGCGTCGGCCACGGCGGGCACGGCAGGCCACCAGCCTGCCCGCCACAGCAACAGCAGACCCAGGCCGATGCCACCAGCGACCCCGGGGAGCTGGACGTAGCCGGGCTCCAGCAGGCGGGCCCAATGCCAGGGATCAGCCTGCAGCAGGCTCACGATGCCGGTGGCCGTGGCGCCGTCGGGCAGGGCATGGCCCCGGGCCTCGAAGACGACATGGCCGACTTTGGCGGACAACCACCCACCCGCGATGGCGACGGCGGCCAGCTCCGTCCGCACGCCGGTGGGGACGGCCCCGGCGGCGGCACGCCAGCCGGTCACAAGGGCCGTCAGCGTGCCGAGCAGGGCCAGCACGGTCCACGACGGGGCGTTGTGCAGGATGACGAGGTGGGGATGCACCCGGCAGCGTCTGGCATCGTCGAGGCTGCAGCAAAAGGGGCGTTGCCGTCGAGGCCGGCTTGACCGCGGCCTTGGCGCTGGGGTGTCGACGTGGCAGCACGACCGCATGGTGATTGCGCGTGCGTCGGGATGGTGGTTTTCGTCGTTGCTCGTGCTGGTCATCGCCACGGCGGCGCCGGCGGCCCGGGCCTGGAGCCATCGCCTCGTCAGCGCGGGCGTCACCGTCGACGGCAGCGTCACCGACGTCGTGGACGGCACCTTCAAGGGCGCAGCCGGCGTCATGATTTCCCACACGAGCGCCGCCGGGCGGCAGTTGTCGTTTCTGCGCCTCACGGCTGCGCTGGAGGCGGGGCCTGCTGTGCCGGCGTCGGCGGTGGCGGCGGCGTTGTGCGACGGCGTGGTGTATTTTGTCGACGAGCGGGGGCTGGTGCGCGCCGACGACGCTGCTGGCGTGGCTGGATCGAGCGCCGGCACCGTCGTGATTCCCGAGCAACCCCTGTTGGCGGTGCCAGACCCGGGCGCCCTGCCTTTCGCCGAGCTGTGCCCGACACCGCGAGAGCGCATGCTGCTGGTCAAAGGTGGTCTGGCGGTCGCCACCATCGACGACGTTGGCAAGGTCATCGACCGGCGCGTGTTGTCGTTTCGTCATCGGGCCCGGGCCTATGGCGGCCACGGCGGCCGCTCCCTGCGCGGCGAGCGCGCCTACAGCACGGCCATCTCGCTGTATGCCCCGCGCTTGTTGGTGCTCGACGTCGACGCCGACGGCGACTTCGACCTCGTCGCGGTCCACGAACGCCGCTTGCTGCTGTTTGTGCGTGGGGCAGACGGCAGGCTGTCGACCACCCCCATCGAGCGGGACCTGGGACGGCTGATGGTGGTGTCGTCGTCGGCGGACCTGCGGGTGGTGGCGACGAGGCGGTCGCTGCTCATCAGCGCCAGCGACGGCGCCCTGCCGGAATATACCGACGTCGCCGAGTTGACCGGGACCCTCGCCGCCCCCCTCAGCACCGTTGCCGATCGTCGTCGCGTCGACGGCATCGGCTTGTTGTTGGGGTCGCGGGGGTCGCAGCCGCTGCTGGCCCGTTTCGACACCAGCCTGGTCTCGTTGTCGGGGGTGGTGCTGACGGGGCGGGTCCCGTTGGAGTTGCGGGCAGGCGCCACGACGTTGATGACGCTGCCGACGGTGGCCGACGTGCGCGCCGGCCGCATCGACGGGGCCCTGCCGGTGGTGGACGTCGACCTCGACGGCGACGGCGTCGTCGATGTGGTCGACCTGGGTGAGCCGGGCCGGGCGGTGCTGTGGCGTGGTGGTGGTGACGCCATGGTCGCGACGTCAGCGCCGCTGGCGATTCCCCGCCTGGAGCGGGCCAGGGGAGCGCCAGCGCTTGGTCGGGTGGTCCTGGTGGGGCGTACTGGGTCGAAAGGCACAGCGGTGCTGCTGCTGCGTGCTGAGGGGCTCGCTCGAGGCCGCTGACACCCGTCGCCCCGCCGCCCCGCTGCCGCCCGACGCTGACCAACGCCGCACCGCGTCGAAAGCCAAGACTCGACGTCGGGGGGCAAATGGGGCAGGAGGCTGATGACTGACGATTCTTCGGCCAGGGCCGAAGCATGAGACCTCTTCGAGGAGAACAACATGGCCGGCACCACGAAGCATCCGCAGCTCATCGCCTGGATCGACGACATCAAGGCCCTCTGCCAACCCAAGGACGTCTACCTCTGCGACGGCAGCCAGGCGGAGTACGACCGCCTCAACGCCGAGATGGTGGCGTCGGGCACCCTGCTGCCGCTGCAGAAGCGCGAGAACAGCTTTTTGGCCCGCAGCGATCCCCGCGACGTGGCCCGCGTCGAGGACCGCACCTTCATTTGCTC
>CAJBHN010001193.1 GCA_903952805.1 uncultured Myxococcales bacterium
ATCACCAATCGCATAGATGCCCGACGGCCCATCGGGAGGGCTGGCGCCGACGATCAGGGTGCCGTCGGCGAGAAAGGCTGGCCGGCGGATGACGCCGCCGAAACGGGTGAGCCGTCGACTTGGGGTGGGGCCGCCGCGAGCCAGACTCTGGGCTGCCTGCACCCTGGCATCGCGTTCGACATCGTCGAGAAAGTCCTCCCAGTCGAGCGCCAGGTCGCGACCGGTGATCGATTCCAGGCTGCGCTGCACCGCAAAGGGGACGGCGCTCCCGCCGTAGTCGTGGGCGTAGGCGGCCCACAATTGGGTGCCGTAGCGCTTGGTGAGCCATTCCACGAAGAAGGCACCGTAGACGTAGGCCGCGCTTCCTCCGGGGGGGCGGCGGGACACATTGCTGGCGTCGTCGAGCGTCCAGCGGTCTCCCTGCAGAGCGGCGATGCGCAAGGGAGCCTTGAACAGGCTTGAGCGCAGGCGGCCTGCGCCGGTGAACCTGGTCTCGGCAAACACGGCGAGGCCCTCGATGAACAGGCGAGGTTGAACGGAGTTGGGGGGCCAGACCTTGCCGAGCATGACGTTGACCACGGCGGGCAGACCGTGGACGACGTCAAGGTGGGCGATGTGCATGAACTCGTGCTGGACCAACAGCCGGAGCCAGTCGTCGTTCTTGGCGAGTTCGCTGTCGTCTTCTGGCGTGATGGCCCGCAGTTCGACTCGATTGTAGGGGACGATGTTGGCGAAGCCGTTGGGGCTATCGGTGACGTTGTGGAGCACCACCTGGATGCGGTCCTGCAGACGGCCCCGCACCAGTTCCAGGGCGTGGTCGGCGCACTCGTCAACGATGGCGGCGACGCGTTCGCCGACCTCATGCTGGGCCTCGGGATAGTGGACATCACAGCAAGGGGTCTTGATCGTTCGCCAGTGCAGGTGGGGGGCCGGCGCCGCCAGCGACGACGACGACGACAGCGCCGTCGCCATCGTCATCGCCGCGACCAGCAGGGGCCTCATGGGCTGCTGCTGTCGACGCGGGTCAGCAATCGGAGCAACGCGCGCTCGACCAAGCGGGGTTGCTCGATGGGCGCCGCGTGGCTGCCCTCGACCATCATCAGCAGTTCGCTGCCGTCGATGTGCTTGTGCATGACTTCGGCGATCCACGGGGGGGCGAATTTGTCGCGGGCGCCGCCGACGACGAGCGTGGGGACGTTGATGGTGGGCAACACGTCTTTGGCGCTGTGGTCCCGCATGTCTCGGGCCAGACGGGCAAAGACCCGCATGTCCATGCGGCCGAGGTGCTCCATATAGGGGCGGAAATCTTCCTCCCGCACGTAGGCGGGGTTGAGTTCGCCCATGACGGTGCCGCGGTAGGCGAACTCCGAGGCCACCAGCCGCTTCCACACGCTTTGCAGGCTGTCCCAGCGGCTGATGATGGAGACCGTGGCGCGCTCAAACAGCATGTTCATGACGAGGTTGGCCAGCGGTCGCGTGGCGTGATCGGCGAACGCGCCATGCCAGGTGCGGATCGGATCTTCGTAGACCCCGCAGATCAGCGCGAGGCCGTGGATGCGGGCCGCGAATCGCTGCTGTGTCGCCGCCCGCCAGGCCTCAAGGGCGATGGGCACGCCCATCGAGTGACCAAACAAGATGGCCTCGTCGATGCCGAACATCGTCAGCGCTCGCGACAGGTCGTCGACGATGACGCCCAGTCGTA
The DNA here is from genome assembly GCA_903952805.1 of uncultured Myxococcales bacterium. GTDB lineage: Bacteria > Myxococcota > UBA727 > UBA727 > VGSZ01 > VGSZ01. The sequence goes on from CAJBHN010001193.1 coordinate 1,703, forward strand.
CCGAGTCGATGTCGCTTGGGACGTCGCTTTCACCGTGGCCGCGCCATTGCATGTGAAAGATGGGGCGCTGGCCCACAAAGCGTCGCAGCACGTAGGGCCACGTGTAGCCGTCGCAGCCGAGGCCATCGCACAACACGATGGTGGGGCCCGAACCGCCAGGCCAACGATGGACGATGAGGCGGGTGCCGTCGGCGGCGGTGATGGCGAAACGCTCGGGTGAGCCCGTGCGCAAGGCCAGCGTCAGGCCGTCGTCGTGGAGGCGGCGGGGGAGGGCAGGTTCAGGCACGGCGGGTGGCCTCATGGACGGCGAGTTGGGCAAAGCGTCGCAAGATGCCCGCAGCCTGGTTGGTGACGGTGACGTTGGCGATGCGATGATCGCAGGAGCCCGGGCCATGATCGGCCTCGAGTTGGGCGCGCCGCACCTCGAGGTACAGGCGCATGGTGACGTCGTCGAATTCCGGATGGAACTGCACGCCCCATTGTCGCGGACCGGCTTTGACGATGTGGCAGGGGTCATGGGCGGCCTTGCCAAGCACCGTGAGGTGGGGCCCGGGCGCGCGAATGACGTCGCGGTGGGTCACTTGAGCTTGAAACGACCGCGGCGCTTTGGACCACAACACGTCGTCGACGACGGTGGCGTAGTCGGTGAGAGAGACGTCGATGGTGCCCATTTCGCGACCATGGGGATTGGGGCCGACCTCGCCGCCATAGGCCGCGCCCATCAGTTGGTGACCAAAACAGACGCCCATGAACGGCACATCCTGGTCGACCATGCGTCGAATCAGGCGCTGCCCCCAGCGCATCCAGGGTTCGTCGTCGCCGACGTAGGCTGGCGAGCCCGTCATGATCGCTGCATGGTAACGGTCAAGCGACGGCAGGTCGTCGTGTTCGCGACGGCAGGTCACGTCGAGTTCGTCGACGGCGACCCGTCGGGTCGGATCGGTCTCGCCGTCGTTCATCGTGCGCATGAAGAGCCGATAGAAGGTCCACAATGAGCGTGCACGCGGCTGAGAGGTTGCCCGGTGCGCAGCACCAACACCCGTGCGACGGGGCCCCTGTGGTCTGTCTCGTCGCTCATCCGCGATCACCTTTCCTCGGTCGGCCCACCGGGCACCACACCAGGCCAAAGGCCTGCGCAGCACCCTGTCATCCAGCGACGACGATGGTAGCGTGAAGGCATGGACGTCGTGCAATGGTTGGTGCCTGGACGTGATGGAGCTGCCGGCGCCGACGTCGGTGTGTGTTTTGCGCCAGCGTGGGCCGATCGCTTGCCGCCGGTGGGACGACAACCCGCCCTGCGGCGGCGGTCCGCGCCCCTGGTGTCCCGCCACCTCGCCCGCCCCATGGCCGTGGCCGTTCCCCTGAGCGCCGTCGACGACGAAGAGGCCACGGGCCTGCCTGATGCGCCGGGGGCGGTGTCGATCCGCTTTTCGCTGAGCGTCGACGGCGAGCCCATGCTGGCTCCCGACGCCGACGATGTGCGCTTCGCGGCGGTGCTGGGCGAATTTGTCGGTGTGGTGATCGACCTGTGTGAGGCGGCTGGCATCCCGGTGATGGGGGCCGTTCCGGTCGATGAGCGTCGGGCTCTCGATGTGTTGGTGGGCGGTTTGCGCGGGCAAGCGCGGGCCCGGCTGGCCGATGCGCTGCTGTTGTTGGCGGCGGCGGTGCAGATGGCAGCGCTGGCGCGGGGGTTCTCGACGACGGCGTCGTTGCTGGTGCCGCTGGTGCCCGGTCGCTCGGGGGTCATCGCCGTCGACGGTTGCATCGAGGCTGCCTTGTGATGAGCGACCCCGAGGTCGTGATCGTGTTGGTGACAGCGCCTTCGGACGTGGTGGCGTCGGCGCTCGCGGAGCACGTGGTGGCTGCGGGTCTGGTGGCCTGCGTCAACATCGTGCCCGGCATCCGCAGCGTCTATCGCTGGCAGGGGGCGGTCGAGTCGGCGACGGAGCAGCTCCTCGTCATGAAGACCACGGCTGGGCGGCTGGCGGAGCTGCAAGACGCCATTGCAGCTGCCCACCCCTACGACGTCCCCGAGATCATTGCCCTGCCGGTGCTCGGCGGACTCCCCGCCTACCTGCAGTGGATTGTCGACGAGACCAGACCCGGAGCCCGCTGATGTCCATCATCGTCGCCTGTCACGCCTGCGCACGCGTGCATACCTTTGCCGACATCGTCCCTTTCCGGGCCGATTGCGAGGGCTGCGCCGCCGACCTCCATGTGTGCCTCGGCTGCCGCTTCTACGACCGCTACGTCGACAACGAATGCCGTGAAGACGCCGCCGACCCCGTCAGCACCAAGGACCGCCGCAACCTCTGTGAGTACTGGAAGCCGAAAGAGCAGGCCGAGGCCGTCGACGACGCCGCGACCGTGGCCAGGGCCCGGCTGGCGGCCCTGTTTGGTGGTCCGCCCGCTCCGTCGTCACCGGCCCCCTCGTCGTCGGGGCCCTTGTCGGCGGCCGACGAGGCCAGGCGCAAGCTCGAGGCGCTGTTCAAGAAGTGACGTCGTCATCGTCGTCGATGCCGCTGGCGCCGCTGACAACGAAGTCCCGCTGGACGTCGACGATCTCGCATAACTCCAGCTCATCGACGAAACGCTCCAGCGCCGTCAGCTGGCCCTCCAGGTAGCGTTTGTCGTTGCCGCAGGAGGCGAAGCCAAGGACGGCGCCCCCAGGATTGTCGAGTTCGTCGACTTCGGCGGCGCTGACGTTGAAGGTGCTGCGGGTTCGGGAAAGCACCCGCCGCACGACGCTCCGCTTGTCCTTCAGCGACGTGGCGTAGAAGGTGATGGTCAATTCAAGACTGGCAATGATCACAGGTCAGCCCACTCAACGGGCGCGGTTCAGGGTGGTCGGTCACTCGCAGACG
>CAJBHN010001194.1 GCA_903952805.1 uncultured Myxococcales bacterium
GCCGCCACCCGAGATATGCAGCACGTAGACGACCAGCAGGAAGATGGCGGTGCCGACGAAGCCGGTCTCGATGTTGCCGGCGCCGGCCGAGATGCCGGCGGCGAAGGCGGCGAAGATGAAGATCATGTCGAGGGGATCGCGCAGGTTGGTGCGGAATCGAATCAGCGCGAGGGCGCCGACGATGCCGACGCCGCGGGCCAGGCTGTTGCCGATGGCGAGCATGATCATGGCGCCGACGATGCCGCCGATGACAAGGGCCTTCACGAAGTTACGAGAATGTTCCTGGCCCCGCCTCGTCCACGCATAGAGCGCGGCGATGGCGTGGCTCATCAAGTAGGCGCTCAAGATGGACAGGGCCACCTGGCGCAGGGGCGTGGTGCCGGAGTCGATGACGTCGAGAAGTTGGCCCATGGATTCGTGCAGTTTCGCCCACTGGCGGCAGGACGCAAACATCCGGTCAATCGCGCGGTCGCGGCCCGGGACGATGCGGCGGCCCGGGGAAGCGCTCGCGGCGCTCCCGGACAAATCTTTCAAACGCCGGCAGTTGCTCGGGGCGCAAGGCACCCCTGATGCGCTCCTCGCCCTGGCTGAGGGCGGCCTCCATCGCGGGGCGGGTGGCGGCGAGGGCCCGCTGCACCTCGACGTCCTGTTCGGTGACGATCGTGAGCACCGCCGCGGCCTGCGTGTCGTCCAGGTCCAGCTCGGCGCGCAGGTGCCCGTCGGGAAGGACGCTGGGCAGCCTTCGGCCATTGCATGTCTTCGTCGCCGATCCGCCCGACCAGACCTCTTGAGGACCCACATTGACCCACAAGGACCCGCCTCCACCCACATGGTGCTCGGCGGGGTTGCCACGGGCCGTCAGGGGGCCGTGCTGCTTTCGGCCTTCAGCTTGCGGCCCATCAGGGCGCTGACCTCGTCTTTGGGGTCGGTGCCTTCGAAGAGCAAGCGATAGACGGCGTCGGCGATGGGCATCTCGACGCCTTCGCGGGCGGCGAGGTCCTTGACGGCGCGGGCGGTGTTGACGCCCTCGGCGACCTCACCAAGCTCTCGCAGGATCTCGTCGAGCTTCTTGCCCTGCCCAAGCTTGAGGCCGACCGTGTAGTTGCGCGACGTCGGCGACGTACAGGTCAGCACCAGGTCGCCCATGCCCGCGAGCCCCGCCAACGTCAGCGGCATGGCGCCCAGTTTCACCGCCAGGCGACCGATCTCGGCGAGACCCCGGGTGATCAGCGCTGCCAGCGTGTTTTGACCAAAGCCCAGACCGAAGGCCGCCCCCGAGGCGATGGCGACGACGTTCTTCAAGGCCCCGCCCAGCTCGACCCCCTGCACATCGGTGGTGGTGTAGGCGCGGAAGTAGTCCGTCGAGATGATCCCCTGGGCCCGCCGGGCGACACCCTCGTCCTCGGCGGCGATGGTGACGGCGGTCGGCAGGCGTTTGGCCATCTCGATGGCGAAGCTTGGCCCCGACAAATAGCAGAGACGCTCGCGGCACGACGACGGCACCGACTCCTTGAGGATGTCTGACACCAGCTTCAAGGTGCCGTTTTCGATGCCCTTGGTCGCGCTCATGATCAGGGCAGCCTCGTGCACAAACGGACGGGCCTGGGCCCACACCTCGCGCACCGCGACGGTCGGCACCGACGACACCACCATGGTCGCCCCCGACAACCCTTCGGCCATCGACGTCGTCGCCTTCAGCCCCGGTGGCAGCCGCACGCCTTTGAGGCGCCGTGGATGCTTGTGGTCGTTGACGATGCTGTCGACGACGATTTGGTCGCGAGCCACCAGCTGCACGCTGTGGCCTCCCTCGGCCAGCACCTTTGCCAACGCCGTACCGAAGCTGCCTGCACCCAGCACACACACCGTCTCGCTCATGAAGCCTCCACCGCAGCTGCGTTGCCCACCACGAGCGCCATCGACGACGATCCGCAGCCGCCTGTGACCACCTGTGACCACCTGTGACCACCTGAGCGCGACCTTGTCTGCGAGCACCACCCTCGGTCAAGCTGCCGGCACATGTCCCGCACCCTCATCGATGCCCAGCCCACCATCGCCCCCCTCGCTGGCGCCGTCACCACTTTGCTGCAGGGGCATCCTGTCGACGTGGGCGACCTGTTGCCGGTGGTGCGGGCCGCCCGCACGACCGCCTATGCCGGGGCCGGGGCCGACACGGTCGACGCCGTCGCCCTCGTCGACGTGCTGCGTCGTCACCCGTCGTTGTTGACGGCGGCTGACGGAGACCTGGTCATCGCGGTCGACGACGCGGGCGTGGTCGCCGGCCTCGACCCTCGCGGTGTTCCTGCCGGCCATCGTGCGGCGCGCGCGCTGATGGATGCCTGCGTCGTGTCGCTGGAGGCCAAGAAGTTGGCCCACGGGATGACCGCCACGCCGAGCTCATTGAAGGCATCCTTCGCCTCCCCCGACGAGGCCCGCACGCTGCTGACGGCGGTGGCGGGGTTGGCGTCGTCGTCGGTGCTGGTGCAGCCGTCAGCGTCGTTGTCGTCGTTATTGTCGTTGTCGTCCTCGTCGTTGGCAGCGTCGTTGTCGGCGTGGACCCTCGGCCGGGTTCCCAGCGACCGGCCCCTGCACCTTGTCGTTGGCGGTGGCGCCCGCCGCCTCCTGGATGTGTTGGCACCGTCGGTGCGCCGGCTGCGGGTGGAGCTGGCGCTGGTGGGCAGGCGCGGCGCCATCGTCGACGACGAGGACGTGTATCGTGGGTTGCGTCGCCTGCACGCCGCCAATGCAAATACCGTCACGGAGCGCCGAGCCAAAGACGCCGACGAGGGGCTTGGCGAACACGACAGCGGTGCCGCTTTCGTCGTCGACGCTCTGCGCCTGAGCGAGGACACCGTGGACCGACGGGCCCGCTCATTGGTGCAGCCCCTGAAGCGGGCCCGCGCGATCATCGTCGGTGTGGTGGACGCCGCTGAACTTGAAGCGCTGCTGGGGGCCCTCGTCGAGGACGGCCGCGGCATCCAGTCGGTCCAGGTGCTGGCTCCCACGGTGGTGGGCGAGCCGGTCGCCATCGCCATCGACGACGGCGACGGCGGTGATGACGTCGTCGTCGACGCCGCCACCGGTCATGTGTGGCTGGCGGGGACTGCGACCCCAGCCATGACGACGCTGAGCCTGCCCTGGCTCGGGTTGCTGCCGGCCGACGTCGGCGGCGACGACGGTGCCTTTGCGGCGCTGCAAGCTGTGGCGCGAGCCAGGCTGATGGATGGCCGCATCCCGTCCGGTCGGTTGCGGCGCGTCATCGACGACGACAGCACCGCGGCGCTGGCGGCGCTGGCGTCCATGGTGGCGGTGTGAGTGGATGGTCTGGGCTCAGATGGCCCGGAACCGAAACCTGACACCAACTTTTTCTCCTGCGTCATCTCGGGCACTGGCGAGGCGACCGCGGGCTTGTCCATCGTCTTCGCGTTCCCTTGAGGCCATTCATGCTGTTGTCCACGTTGCTCCTGTCGTATGCGCTGGTGGCTGCCCAGACAGACGTCGTCGGCGCCGATCGACCGCATCAGACGATCAAGGCACAGCATAAGGCGCAGGACGGCGACATCGAAACGACGTGCATGACCTTCGAGCGCTTCGCCGTTGTCGTCAGCGACGTCGCCGACACCAAGGGCAGCGACGGCACCGAGATCAGAGACCGCGTCGGGACCACCAAAGACGACGCGTTGTGCGCCCCCGGCTTCAGCGGGCCCAGGCGCGTGCTGCAAGCCGGCGGCGTGCTGGCGATGGGCTACATTCTCGCTGTCAAAGGTCCGCTGGTGCTCCTGCGCGGTGACGACGTCTTCGGCTCCCACGACGTGCTGACCATTTTCCGCGCGAGCGACGGCGCGATGCTGCTCGACACGATGCGCTTCGACGCGCAGCCGCTCATGCTCAAGAGGCGCGGCGAGGTCGTGAGCCTTCAGTATCTGCAGGCGCTCGACGTCGGCTGCGACCTGCGCGCCACCGGCAAGGCCCACGACGCCTGTGTGCAACAGGTGCGCCGCGCGAACAAGATCGCCGACAACGTGAAGCTTGATCTCGACGTCACCAAGGCCTGCAAGCGCGTGGCGAAGGAGGCGAACGTGCAGCTCGGCGTGCCCGTGGTGATCGCCGACGGCAACGCCCCCGTGGTGCGCGTGCTGGGCGGCACGGTGTATTGCGGCCAAGAGCCGTGAGCTCAACGTGCAGCTGCCTGGCACATCGCGGCAGGTGATCGTCAAGTGATGGGGAAACGCGGCATCGATGCCGCCTGCCGACATCAGCGGCGACGACGGCGCCTGTGCGGCGTGGCGGTCTGCACGAGCGGGAGGCTGTTCAGGCCGCGAACTTGAGGAGCGAGGCGACGTCGGCAGCGCTGAAGGTGACGCCGTCGACGACCACGGCCTGGCTGCTGGTGCCGGCCTGCGTCAAGGTCGAGGGGGGCATCGGAGGCAAGGCGGCTTGCTTGAACCAGGGCAGGGAAAGGGCAGGATTGACGCGCACCGACAACGCGCGTCGGCCCGGTGAGGTGGTGCCGGTCTCAGTCTGGGCGCGTCGCTCGCTGCCGACCACGGCGCTGGCCGCCTTGCGGGCGCTGTCGTCGGCGAAGACGTCGGCACACAGCGCGGCGACTTCTTTGAGGGCGGGCTCCTGAGCGGCGAACTGCCTGACGTCTGTCAGCGCCACGCCAGATTGGACGGCGTGGTCGACGACGCGCTGCACGGCACCGCGGGTGCTCTGGGCAGCAAGGCCGGCTGGTGATCTCGTGCCGGCAGCCTCGATCAGGCGGGATTTCCAGTCGACGCTCATTGATTTCCTCGCAACAACCCAACCTGATAACCGACTGCATCGGCTCGGGGAAGCACGCGACACGACGCGCTGCATCATCTGACGTCGTTGGTGCTGTCGGCCGCCGGTCGATGCAGGTTTGGTCTTCGCGCCGTTTGCAGGTGCGACCGAGGTCCCGATGGCCGGGTTGGTGATCGATTGGTTGGCGCTGGAGACGGCATTTGAGAGCCACGACCCGACGCACCGAGTCTGGCTGGACACGGCCACGGGCGATTTGCATATGGCCGATGCTCCCGCCGCGACGTCGTGGCTGCGCGTCGACGCCATCCCGTCGCGTGAGCAATACCGGATGATGGAGCGCTTCATCGCCACCGTCATCAACTCGGCCCTCAAGGACGCTCTGCAAGACGCCATCGTCGGCAAAGGTGCCTTTCGCCGGTTCAAGGACGCCCTGGGCCGGTTCCCCGACGAGCGCAAGCGCTGGTTCGCCTTTCGCGATGCCCTGCTGCATCGCTTCATCCTCGACTGGCTCAAGGCCAATCGGCTGGAACTGCAGGAAATCCCGGCCTGGAACCTCGACCCACCGATGACGCCGTCGCCAGAGCCACTGGTGCCATCGGAGGCCTCGGGCCCACTGCCGGTGTTTTCGACGGCGTCGCTCTTGTCGTCACCGTCGTCGTCGTCGTCGTCGTCGTCGTCGTCGTTGCCTGGTTCGTCAGTGCTGCTTCCCGAGCGCACCGACATCGACCATCTGCGCGCGTATCTGCAGGCCTGGGCCC
>CAJBHN010001195.1 GCA_903952805.1 uncultured Myxococcales bacterium
CGAGGTCGTCGAAGAAGCCGTCGTCGACGAGGGTCCGCACCCTGGGAAACGCCTTCACGTCACCCATGCGCCCAAGCATGAACATCGCCCAGGTGCTGCGATGCCGTCGCTCGTCGGCCGGCAAGGCCAGCAGCGCCGTGAAGGACCTGATCGCGGCAGGATGATCGTCGCGGTGAAATGCATCGGCTCCCTGCTGATAGAGGGCGCGCTCCTGTGGGCCGCCGCGGTCACGGACGCCATCGGGTTCGCCGTCGACGACGACGAAACGATCGATGACCGTCCCTGCCGGCAGGTCATCCAGCAGGTGGCCCAGGTCGCGTTCGAAAGGAGCGTCGGGCAAGGTGCGCAGCGTTGCCTGCCTGTCGTCGAGCAGCGAGTGCGGGAACTCCGGGCCGCAGGCTCGTGCCCGCTCAGTGCCCAGCAGGGAGGTTGAGCCCACCACCAGCAGGGAGCACAGCAGCAGGGAACGGCAGGGCGTCGTCGACACGCGTGACATGAAAGGCTCCAGCAGCTGAAGATGAAGGGCGGGCCCAGCCAAGGACGGCGCTGCCGTGGGGCAACAGAAAACGGGCCTGCAACGACGACAAGGTCGTGCCAACGAGGCGGCCGGGGATGATGGCATCCATGCTCTCGGCCCCCATCACGCGCACGGCGGGCAGGGGGGCCGCCAGGGCGAGGCCATTGTCGACGACGACGCGGACGGTGCCATCGCCGTCGTCGACGGCCGAGACGGTGACGGCGTCGGTGTCGGCGATGACGCCCGGCGCGCTGTCGACGGCCAGCAACGTCGACCAATCCCAGGCGGTGTCGTCGTCGTCGGTGGGCAGGCGAAACCAGCTGACGCCATTGGCGGCGAGGCGGACGGCGGCGACGTCGGCGGGCCGGGCGTGCAGGGGCTGGCCGCCCTTGAGTGTGACGGCGTAGCTGGGCAGAGCGACCCGCAGATTCGGCCATGCCAACGTGGCCATGGCGATGGCCCGGCGGGCCGCCGCGACGTCGAGGAGGGCAGGCGCTGTGATGGCGTGGACTTGCAGCGTGACGTTGGTGGCGGCCGCAAAGACGGCCCGATGGGCCGGGTCGTTGAGCCAGGTGGGCAGCGCCGTGATCTCCAACCCGACCTCCACCCCGACCTCCGTGTCGGCCGTCTCACCCGTCGGCACCGTGGCCCGCAGGACGGCTCCAAACGACGACAACCAGCGGGCATAGGTCGCCAATCCCGCCGTCGGACAATCGTGGTCGATCTCGACGGCGTCCACCTGCACGCCTCGCTGCTGCCACCATCGCAACGTGTCTGTCAGCCGGGTCGTGTCATCGGGCAGGACCTGCAGGCGCATGGTCAACACCACGGGGGTATGGCGTTGGGCCAGCACCCGCACCAGCGAACCGTCGCGCTGTTCGAACGCGTCGTCGACGGCCACCACATGCAATCGCCCCCGGCTGTGCTGACCAAACGCCGTCACGGCCCGCTGCACCGACGGGCTCGCCGACCTGGCCCACAGGTAGGCATCAAACGCCGCGGGCTGCGCGTTCGACATCGTCGCCGCCATCATTGCCGTCGCCGCTGCCATCATGATCACGCGCTGCACACGTTCATCCTGGCATGGCGGTGTTCGTCGCGTGCGGTGTTGGTCGCGGACACCTTCCTGAGCGCCGCCGGAAACATCGATGGGCCCCGGGCATCTGTGACGCCGGGCAGAACTTGAGCGGCGTCATGAGCGATGAACGAAGCACGTCGACTGGCCGGTGGTGCCCCGGGAGGCGCAGCAGGTGATGCCAGCGTCGAGCAGGTGTACACAGCCCGTGAAGACGCGCCGCGTCGCGGTCGATGTCCGCAATCACCGGAATTTTCCATGCTTTTCATGCCGTCGCGGCGCAAGGACGAAGCACGCGCCCCGTCTCGGTCGTTGACGCATCACCCCCATCAATGGGACTACCGACGAACCATTTGGAGCATGCGATGGCATGTGATCCGGGGAAGCAGTGAAAACTCGACGAGGTCTCGCGTGGCCGGCGCTCATCGTGGCCGTGGTGGCTTTCGGGGCTTGTCGTGGACGGCAGCCTGAGGGGGCAGCCTCCGGCGGCGCCGGCAATGGCCCCTGCCGACCCACCGTTTCCTGCGACGCCAACCTCATCTGCCGGACGGAATTGTGCCCGGTGCTCGGTGAGGGCGAGGGCGAGGGCGAGGGCGAAGGCGAAGGCGAACTCCTGCCGGTCGATGGCAGCGGTCTGGACGCTGTCGTCGTCGCCCCGGTCGGGGCCGCGAACATCGCCGTCAGCGACGTGGTCGTGACCTATGTTCGTCCGGCTCTCGGTGCCTTCGACGACGCGGGTTTTTTTGTGCAACAGGCTCCGACAGGGCCTGCCGTGTTTGTCGTTGGCGGCACAGGCGTCGACGCCGGTGACCTGGTCAGCTTCACGGCGACGTCGGTTGGTCTGCAGGATGGACTGATTGCGGTTCTGACCTTTGACACGCTGGTCATCGCTGGCGCTGGCGACCTCACTACCGTTGCGCAGGACTTCAGTGCCGACCCCGCATTGGTCACCGGCATCGCGGCTCGCGAGTCCGAATTGGCGCGCACCACCGTGACCTTGACCGAGGCCCCAACGCGCGCTTCTGGTGGTGGTGTCGAGGGCACGGTGACGACGGCAGGCGTCAGCAACGCGGGCGCCAATCTCGTGCTCCGCATGATGCAGCCGGTGGCCACGGCGGCCGGTCTGGAGAGCGGTTGCCTGGTGACGGTCTTGAGTCCCCTGTCGCGCTTTGGGACAGAGATTCAAGTGACGGCCTGGGATTTGGCGCAGATCGTCGACGTCGAAGCTTGCGTCGCGCAAGTTTCGAGTGCCACCGCCATCGCCCCCACCACGGTGATCGTCGACCTCAGCCGCGCGCTCGACCCCGCCACGCTGCTGGCGAATGGCTCGCAGTTCACCATCAATGGTCTCGCGGTCACCGCCGCCACCGTCAGCGGCAACCGGGTCACGTTGACGACGGCAACGCAGGTGTCGGGGACGAGCTACACCGTGACGGCCGCAGCGTCGCTGACAGACATCTTCGGCTTTGCCTACGATGCTGCGGCCTCGACGGCGACGTTTGCGGGCTTTACGGCGCTTGGGCTCGTCATCAACGAGGTCTGCTACGACCAGACTGGCGGCGACACCGACGAGTTTGTCGAGGTCATCAACCTGACCAGCAACGCGATCAGCCTCACCGGATTCGAGGTCATTTTCATCAACGGCAGCAACGGCAGCAACGGCGCCCGTGTCGCTGGTTCAGGCAGCATTGCCGGCAATGGCGGACTCGCGGTGTTCCAGTTTCCGCTCAATGGCCTGCAGAACGACAACGAAGGCGTCGTTTTGTGGAACACGACCGCAGGCGGGTTGAATAGGATCGTGGATGCAGTGGCCTACGAAGGCACGGGCATCGTCAACAACATCACCATCGACGCCGTGAACTTCAGCATCACCGGCCCTGGCACCACTGCGCCGACGGATGGTTCGGTTTGTCGCGACCCCTCCACCCGGTTGTTCACGACGTGCACTACCACCAAGAACGCGGCCAACGTCGTCGCGCCCTGAGGTGCTTCTTCGTTGAAAGCCATCACAGGCCCCCGAAATTCGGGGGCCTTTTTTGTTGGGCGGCTGCAATGCCCTCGAGGAGGTCGGCACTGTCCAGGGCGGCCTGCCGGGCCCGGACCACGTCGTCGGGGCGGCCGTCGTCGATGGCCTTGAGGGCCTGCAGGGTGCCAGTGACGGCCAGGGGCGCTGCGGCGGCGATGGCTCCGGCAAGGGCGCGGGCGTGGGCGCGGGCGTCGGCGACGACGTCGTGGATGAGGCCCCAGCGCCGGGCGTCCTCGGCGCCAAAGCCCGTCCCGACGAGCAAGACCCGTTCGGCGGCGTGCCCCAGGCGCAGGCGCAGGCGGCGCAAGCCTCCTTCTGGGTACACGAGGCCAAGGCGCACGGCGGGGACCGCGAAGCGGCTGTCGACGTCGGCGACGCTGATGACGCAGGCGGCACAGATCTCGACGGCGCCGCCGTAGCAGTGGCCGTCGACCGCGGCGATGACGGGGACGGGGCAGGCCGCAATGGCGTCGGCCGCTGGCGTGATGGGGTCCACGCCTCGTCGGCGTTCCTCGTCAGTCAGCGCCGTGAGGTCGAACCCCGACGAGAACGTGCCGGCGGCGCCCTCAAGAATCACGGCGCGAATTGGCTGCGTCGGGGACGCAGGGCGTTGCGGCAGCGCGGCTTGCAGGGCCTGCAGCATGTCGGGGGTCAGGGCATTTTTGCGGGCGTGGTGGGCGAGGGTGATGACCCGGATCGCCCCCAGGGTGTCGTCGACGAGGACTGATCCGGCGTGATTGGCCATGTCAAGGGTGTTGCACGGCCGCAACCTGCCGTAAACTCGAAGGTTTTCTGGTGGAGGTGACATTGTTCAAGGGGTTGCTTCCATCGTCGTCGACGGGCAGACCTCGACCCTCGACGGAGAGACCGTGAAGATTCAGCGCCTCGACATCCAGGGTTTCAAGTCGTTCGCCGACCGCACGAGCATCCGCTTCGGGCAGGGGATCACCGGTGTGGTGGGCCCCAACGGCTGCGGCAAGAGCAACATCGTCGACGCCATTCGCTGGGCGATGGGTGAGCAGAACGCGCGCATGCTGCGCGGCGGCTCGATGCAAGACGTGATCTTCAATGGCTCAGCCGCCCGTGGGCCGGTCGGCATGGCCGAGGTCACCCTGGCCTTCGACAACGACGGCCAGGGTCTGCCTCCCGAGTACGCCCACGTCCCCGAAATTCAGGTGACGCGGCGCCTGTATCGCGATGGCGACAGCGAATACGAGATCAACAAGACGCCGTGTCGTTTGAAAGACGTCCACGACCTGTTCCTGGGCACCGGCATCGGCACCCGGGCCTATTCGATCATCAGCCAGGGCCAGGTGGCCGACATCATGCGCGTGAAGCCCGAGGAGCGTCGGCGCATCGTCGAAGAGGCCGCCGGCATCACGAAATACAAGGCGCGCAAAGAGCAAGCTTCGCGCAAGATGGACCAGACGCGGCAGAATCTGCAACGGATTGACGACGTCACCAAGGAGATCGGCAAGCGCCTGGGCTCCCTGCGTCGGCAGGCGAAGAAGGCCGAGAAGTTCAAGGAACTCAAGCAGGAAGCCCGCGAGATCGAACTGCACCTGGCGACGCTGCGATTCTTTGAGCTCAGCAATGCCGTCTCTTTCGACGGCAATCTCTACGCGTCGCTGACGAGCAACCTGCGCTTTGACGTCGAGCGCGTGGCCGCGCTGGAAACCGTCATCGACGAAGCCCGACGCGCTCTTGGCGAACAAGAGCGCGTGCTCGGTGAGAAGCAGGGTCGCCTGTACGAACTCGATGCCGGCATCGCCCTGGCCCAGCAATCCGCCGATCACGCCAAGAAGGACTACGACGCCAGCAAGAAGCGCGACGAAGAAGCCGCGGTCGATATCGAGAAGATTCGCGAACAGCGGGCCATTGTCGAAGGCATCAAAGGCGAACTGCTGTCCAACCAGCGCAACCTTTTTTCTGAAGCCGATTCCGACGGAGGCAACCTCGAAGTCGCGGTCGCCGACCTCGATGAGCACAAGCAGCGCCGCAATACGGAGTCGGTCGCTGTCGAGACCCTGCGCAAGCAGGTCATCGAGGCTTCGAGCCGTGCCGCTCGCCTGGGCGCTGACGTCAACAACCTCAAGGTCTCTGCCGCTGAGATGGAGCGCCGCAAAGACGCCGTCTCCCAGGAGCGGGCGCCGCTCATCGATGAGTTGGCCCGGCTCGACGAGGCGGTCGCGCTGCACGACGCCGAGCGCCTCTCGGTCGAGGGCGAAAAGTCCGCCGCCGAAGCCGAACGCAAGGCCGCCAACGACGCCATCGTGGCCGACAAGGTGCTGCTGCAAAAGGCCCAGCGCACCGCCGACGAAGCCCGCAGCGAACTGCAGAAGCGCCGTTCCCGTTTGTCGTCGCTGGAGGAGATCCACGCTCGCTATGAGCAATCTCCTGAAGCCGTGCGGGCGCTGCTGAAGCGCGGCGGACCGTTGGAGGGCAACGCCAAGCTGCTGGTGGATTTGTTCGAAGCCGAGCCCGCCTGGGAAGGCACCATCGAGGCCGGCCTGGGGGCCCGCTTGCAGGCCGTCGTCGTCGACAATGACGAAACCGCCCGCAGTGCGCTCGCGTTTTTGCGTGAAGGAAAAGGCAAGGGACGCGCCGAGTTGCTGGTCGACAGCGCCCGTGCCGATGTTTCGGAACTGGTCATTGAGGGCGCCGTGCGCGCGGTCGACGTCGTCAAGCTCGGCAAGAAGGCCGCGCCGACGGTGCAGTCGGTGCTGTCACGCCTGTATTTGGTCGACGATGTCGACGCCGCCATGGCCGCCTGGCCCGCGGCCCGTGCGGTCCTCGCGACCGTCGTCACCAAAGCCGGCGACGTCTTTGAACCCACCGGTGCCATCCGTGGGGGCGTCGCCGACAAAGAGGGTCAGGGTGTCTTGAAGCAGAAGCGCGAGA
>CAJBHN010001196.1 GCA_903952805.1 uncultured Myxococcales bacterium
CCGGTCTCCCAGACCAACAACGCGTTGGTGTATTGCACCTCGGGGTTCTTTCGATGGGCCGCAGCGACCGTTGCGAATTGCCCCATGACCGTGGGCAGCAAGAATGGGCTCGCTCCGAAACGCGCTCGTGCAAAGCAACTCTGCGCCGAAGGATCGGTGGGCGCCACAGCCATCCACCGTTCGGCGAGCGGGAGCACCTCGCGCCATGCTTTGGCAAGGACGCCGCGCGGGACGTATTTGGCCAGGTACTCCAGTTCAAGCGAGTGGCGGTTTGCTTCGTCGCTCAGGTCGAGCCGCATCTGTGCGGCACGCTGTTCGGCGTAGGCGGCGAACGGCTCCACCGTCCAGACGGAACCCGTCGTGCCCACGCTGGTGAAGCCTGCTCCCGTCGACGACCGGGGCGGTGGCCCAGACGGCGCGCCCATCATCGCCACACCGGTGAAGCCGGCCCCCGTCGACGACCGGGGCGGCGGCGCTCCCTGCGGATCGGAACTCAGGCGGACCGGTGCTGCCCCCGTCGTGCCCACGCCGGTGAAGCCGGCTCCCGTCGACGACCGGGGCAGCGCTCCCGGCGGATCGGAACTCAGGATGATGGGGCCCTGACCACCCGGACTGGTGGGCGCACGGAAGGGAGCACCAATGCCCGGCAGCGCAGCGTTGGTCGATGTGCGCGGTGGCACGCCCAGGCCTGACAGCTGCCCATCCGCCAACGGGCGAGGTGGCCCACCGACGCCGGTCATCAAGGCGTTGGTCGGGGTGCGGGCTGGGGGCGGCAGCGGCGCGCGGAACGCCGGCGGACTGGGAGCCCCGGTCGCAGCGCTCTGAGGCCCAACTGGCACGTTGGGGGGTTTCCCCGAATTCTGCTCGTCCATTGATCACCTGTCTGAAATCGCACAATACGTGAGCGGGCCTGACCACATGCAAGCCAGGGAAGCCAGTGTCTCGGGATC
Source organism: uncultured Myxococcales bacterium (assembly GCA_903952805.1). GTDB lineage: Bacteria > Myxococcota > UBA727 > UBA727 > VGSZ01 > VGSZ01. The sequence continues at coordinate 951 of CAJBHN010001196.1, forward strand.
GCGCCGCAGCTCCCCGGGTCCGAACAGGCCTGAACCTGTGGCGTCGCGATGAAGTTTGCGCAGTCCACGTTGGGGCTTCATCCTGAACCGATGACTCCCGACTATGTCAATCGCGGCATCGCACGCCTCGACGTGTGCGGACCGGTGGCGGTGTGCGGTGACGTGCACGGGCGACTTGACCTGCTCGACCGGCTGCTGCGCGCGCTGCCTCCCGGGGTGCCCCTGATCCACTGCGGCGACCTCATCGACCGTGGACCAGACAGCAACGGGGTCTTGCAGCGGATGATCGACGTCGGCGCCCGCGGCGTTCGCGGCAACCACGAAGAGTGGATGTCGGAGTGGCTGCTGGGCAAGGGCATCGATGCCTTCGGGCATATGCTGGGCCGCGAAACGCTGCAGTCCTATGGCATCGATGGGAGGGCATCGTTGCAGGAAATCAACGCTGCTGCTGACGTCGTCCCTGCGGGGCACCGGGCGCTGTTGGACAGCCTGCCCCTCGTGCTTGATCTCGTGGTTGACGAGGTGCCCTATTGGGTCATCCACGCGGGCATTGGCGTCAACTCTGTCCGGGCGATGCATATCGACCGTGAACTGGACGCGTTTGCTGGCGAGCACGGCAGCGCGCTCCTGCCGCCCACAGACCTGACCAGGTGGGTGCCGTGGCTCGTCACCCATCGGCGCGACGAACTGCTGTGGACCAAGACGCCCGCCGCGTCGCAACTCGACGTCGGCCGCACCGTCCTCTTTGGTCACGTACCCGACCGGCGGCCCTGGGACCTCGGCCATTGCATCGCCCTCGACACCGGTGCCGGGAAGTCGTGGGCTGACGCAGCCCTGACTGCGGTGCTGCTGCCCGAACGTCGCTTCATTCGCGTGTCATGAACGTTGACGGCGGCCGCACACATCGCCTGGCTCCCCTGCCCGGTCGTTGCGTCGACCACAGCGTCGACGGGGTCGGCTGCAGCGGACCGATGAGCAGTGCCATCGGTTCCCGCTCAACACGTCGCGTCATGATCGACGACGACGACGACGACGACGACGACGAATCTCGTCGAACGCGATGGGCCAGGGCAACGAGCGAGGGCATCGACAAAGTCCGGCTGGCGGCTTAGCAATGCGGTTTTCCAGGAGTCGCCATCGTGGTGTCTGTTCGAGAACCCGATCCGCGCCAGGCTCTGTCGACGGTCGAGCGCTTGCCCGTCGACCTGCCTTCGCCCTCACCGGCGTGTCTGGCCGTCATCGAGGCGCTCATCGGCGACGACGACCGCGGCCATGAAAGCGCTGGACGGGCCAACAACGTCGACGACATCGTACGTCGGATCGGTGCCGAGCCGATGCTGGCCGCTGAACTGCTGCGCCTGGCGAATGCTGCCAATGAACCGGGGCAGGGCGAGACGACGACGATCAAGCGGGCGGTGTTCGTGCTGGGCATCCGCACGGTGCGTCGGGTGGCCTTGCAGTTCGCGGTGCGCGCCGCCGTCGCTGACGGTCGCCTGCCCAACGAATTGCTCGGACAGTTTTGGCGTCACGCGCTGTTGCGCGCCGCCTGCGGTGAACTCATCGCCAGCGACGTCGGCATTGACGCCGATGAGGCGTTCCTGCGGGGCTTGTTGCAAGACATCGGGCTGCTCGTCTTGCTTCACCAGCAACCCGAGCACGCGACGCTCTGGCCGCTGTTGGCGCCACTGGGACCAGCTGAGCGGCTGGCCGTCGAGTTCGAGGTCTTTGGCGAAACCCATGTCGACATTTTTCATCGGCTCGCCCGCGCGTGGAATCTGCCCTCGGTGCTCACGCGCCCCATTCTTGACCACCACGCGGCGGCCGCCGACGACGTCCACCACACCGTGATGGGGCGGGTCGCGTTGGCCGCCGATGCTGTCGTGGCCCATCTCGCGCACGCCGAGGGTGGCCGCGGCACCGTCGACGTTCGCGCTGCGCTCGTGGGGGCCGGCGTGCCCGTCAACGCCATCGATGAGCGCCTCGGCAGCATCGTGAGGAGGGCCGCACAAGCGGCGGACGAGCTTGGTCTGAGCTTCGAACCGGCGCCGTCATACGAGCAGGTGCTCCGTGCCGCGCTGCGCCTGATGCTCGACGTGCGCGTGCGCGAGCAGCACAGCGTCAAGCACCTGCAGCGGCTCCTCGACGAGCGAGAGCAGATCACCGAGGACCTTCGTCGTGGACAACACGACCTGTCCCGCATGGCGTATGTCGACGCGCTCACCGGACTGGGCAACCGACGCAGCTTCGATGAGACGATGACCCAACTTGTCGAGCAAGCTCGAGCCGGCGGCCTGCCCTTGTCGGTGCTGCTCATTGACCTTGACCACTTCAAGGCGGTGAATGACCGCTACGGCCATCAGGGCGGCGACGCCGTGCTGAAGGAAGTCGCGCGGACCTTGACGAAGCAGACGCGCGCCACCGACCACCGCGCGCGCATTGGTGGGGAAGAACTCGCGGTGCTGTTGCTGGGGGCGACAGCGCCAGTCGCCGAGCGCATCGCCGAAAAGATTCGGGTGGCCGTCGAGTCATTGAGAGTCGCGTATAATGGCGAGGAGATCTGCGTGACGCTGTCGGTGGGCGGACGAACCTTGACGCCAACGGCTGTCGACGTCGACACCGCCACGACGGTCCATCACCTCATCCAGGCAGCGGACGCGGCGCTGTATGTCGCCAAGAAGTGCGGACGCAACCGCGTCACCTGGGCCGACGTCGAGGAGATCTGACGTCGACCCGACGGGCAGCGGACCATGCGCTGCCAACCGACCCCGGGCTGCGGCAGGCGTCGGCGCTACTGGGCCGCCGGTGGTGGTGTGACCTTGATGCCCAGGACCTCGAGGAACGCCGCCTCGTTGGGGGCGCGGCCCAGGAAGTCTTGCAGCAGTGACGCCGGCTCACGGGTGCGGCCGCGGGAGATGACGCGGTCGCGGTAGGCGCGGCCGACGACGGGGTTCATCACGCCCTCGTGCTGGAAGCGGGTCCACATGTCGGCGGCGAAGACCTCGCTCCACAGGTAGCCGTAGTAGCCGCCGTCGTAGCCTCCCATCATGTGGCCGAAGGTGCCGGCGAAGTGGCCGGCCTTGTCCTCGGGGAAGCCCAACACCTCGGCCCAGGCCTTTTTGGCGACGGCGTCGCTGTCGACCTTGGCGGCTGCATGGATGCGCTGGTCAAACGTGGCCAGAAAGACCTGTCGCGAACTGTGGACGCCGGCGTTGTATTTGCGAGCCGCCTTCAGCGTGGCGGCCAACGACGCCGGCATGCTCTTGTTGGGGTCGTGCGGGTCGCGGGAGATGAGGGCCAACACCTCGGGCTCGTAGGCCCAGTTCTCGAGCATCTGCGACGGAGCCTCGACGAAGTCCAGCGCCGTGCGCGTGCCCGCCTGCGACGGATGCCGGGCCACCGTCAGCGACTCGTGCATCACGTGTCCGAATTCATGAAACAGGGTTTCGACCTCGCTCATCGACAGAAACGACGCCTTGCCGTTGACGGGGGGCTGCACGTTCATCACCAGCGCGCACATCGGGATGCGGTAGCCCTGGCCGGTCTTGCTGCCGTCGGCGCTGCTCTGTCCTGATGACAAGGTGAACTCAGCGGCGTGGCCGTACTTGCCGTCCCTGGGAAAAAGGTCGACGTAGAAGCGAGCCAGCAGCGTCTTGGTGGCGGTGTCTCTGACCTCATACAGCGTCACCCCTTCGGCCCACACCGCGGTGTCTTTGACGGGCGTCAACGTGATGCCCAGGACCGTCTCGTAGACGCGGAACATGCCGCTCATGACGTGGTCGGCGGGGAACCAGGTGCGGATGTCGTCGTCGTTGATGTTGTGCTCGATGCGCTTGATCTGGTTCATGTAGTAGCGCCAGTCCCAGGCATTGATGACCGTGGCGCCTGGTTCATCGACGCTCTTGAGCGCCAGCATTTTTTGGCGATCCTTCTCGAGGGCCGGCTTGAGACCCTGCTGCATACGCGACAGGAAGTCGGCGACGGTGGCGGCGTTTTGGGCCATGCGATCTTCGGCGACGAAATCGTCGTGGCTGGCGTAGCCCAGCAGCGTGGCCGCCTGGGCGCGCAGGCCGACGGCCTCGTCGAGCAGCTTGTGGTTCTTGGGCCCACCGCGGTTCATGAAGGCCCTCTCCATCTTCTGGCGCGTGGCGGACTTCTTGGCGCCCTCCATGACGGGGTAGTAGTCGGGGTACTTCGTCGTCAGCACGTAGACCGGCTGACGTCCATGGCGGGTGTTGTCCTCATGGGCGGCGATGAAGTCATCGGGCAGACCAACGAGGTCATCCTTCGAAAACGTCATCTTGGTTTTGTCGTCGTTGAGCGTCTTGCTGTAGCGGGTCTGCAACTCGGTGATGCGCGAGCGCAGCTTCACGAGCTTTTGCCGATCCGCGTCCGACAGCAACAGACCGTTGCGCTTGAACTCGCGCATCGTGAGTTCCACCAGACGAGCGTCTTCGTTGTCGAGGCGGACGCGGCTGCCCTCGTTGCTCTGCCACCCCTGCAGCGCCCGGTAGAGGTCCTGGCGCGCCGTCAGCGCGACCATGTACTTGCCCGAGCGCTCCTCGCAGGCCGCGGCGACGTCTCTGACGGCGGCATCGGGGTGGATGTCCTTCATGAACATCGCGCGGCCCGCGACCTCCTGGTAGGTGGCGACGATGCGGTCGAAGGCGACGACGGTGTTGGCGAAGGTGCGGTCGGGGTCGTTGATGGCCACGAGGGCGGCAAGCGCGGCGTTGGCGGTGTCCTCGGCGGCAGCGCAGGCCGCCGTCAACTCGGCCGGCGTCCACGTGAAGCGCAACAGCGGCGGGTCGAGTTGGCCCCCGCTTGCCGTGGTCGGTGGGGTCGGGGCCGTCGGGGCCGTCGGCGCCGTGGCCAGGGCCGACGTGACCGCCGCCATCGCTGTGACAACGACGACAACAGCCCGCACGACGTGGGCGCGCAGACGCTGGGAAGGAGCGTGGGTCTGTGACATGGGCTCGTGTTTCCAGCACCCGCCCGCATCGTCAACGCACACCACCCGAGGGACGGCCACGTTGGTTCGTTGCCAAGCGGGACCCAAGACGGCACGACGTCGCCATGGGTGCACGTGATTTTGACATCGTCCTGTTTGGCGCCACCGGCTTCACCGGCGCCCTCGTCGGCCAGGCCCTCGCCAACACCGCCCCCGCGGGCCTGCGCTGGGCCGTCGCCGGCCGCAACCGGGAAAAGCTCGAGGCCACCGTCGCCGGCTGGGGCAAGGCCGGCGAGGGCGTTGCATGCCTCGTCGTCGACGCCGGCGACACGGGCGCCCTGCGGGCCCTGGCCGCCCGCACCAGCGTCGTCGTCACGACCGTCGGTCCCTACCTGCGGCTGGGTCTGCCGCTGGTGATGGCCTGCGCCGAGGCCGGCACCCATTACGCCGACCTCACCGGCGAGCCCCCGTTCATTCGCCGCAGCATCGACGCCGCCCACGCCATCGCCCAGGCCAGCGGCGCCCGCATCGTGCATTGCTGCGGCTTTGACTCCATCCCCAGCGATCTGGGCACGCGCATGCTGCAAGAGAGGGCCATCGTCGACGGCGGCCCCTGCGACGTCGTGCGCTTCACATTGGTGGCCCTGTCGGGAG
>CAJBHN010001197.1 GCA_903952805.1 uncultured Myxococcales bacterium
CGTTCCTGATCTACACCGGCATCAAGTTGTTGATTCCAGGCGGCGATGACAGCGAGGCCGACATCTCCGACAACGCCGTCGTCAAACTCGCCCGACGCTTCATTCGTGTGCACGACAAATATGACCAGCACCACTTCTTCACGGTGCACAACGGTGTGCGGTTGGCGACGCCACTGCTGTTGGTGTTGGTCAGCGTCGAGTTGTCCGACGTCGTGTTTGCGCTGGATTCCATCCCGGCGGTCTTTGGGTTCTCCAACGACCCGTTCATCATCTACACCTCCAATATCTTCGCCATCCTGGGCTTGCGGAGCTTGTTCTTCTTGTTGGCGGGCGTGCTGTGGGGCCTGCGATTTCTGAAGCCGGCCCTCGGCGTCATCTTGGCCTTCGTTGGCGTCAAGATGTGCCTGCCCCTTTTTGATCTGGGGCTCCAGCAGGTCGGCATCCATCTCAACCTCGGGCACACGCCGATTTCGCCGGAAGTATCGCTCGGCGTCGTTGGAGGCCTGCTCGCCCTCGGCATAGCCGCCAGCGTGCTCTTCCCGGGCAAGCAGCCCGATGCCGTTCACGCCGCTGACGAACTCAAAGACGACCTCGACGAGGTCGTTCATCCTGAACGGCATCCCCATGGCGATGAAGCGAAGCACTGATGGCCAAGAAACTTCGTCGGTTTCGCTGGTCGAGCCTGCCGCGCCTGTCGCGACCACATGTCGCTGTCATGAACTCGCTGCTGGCGACGTTTCCCCAGACTCCGTTTGAGCGTGGCTTCAAGGACCGGCTTCGCGCGGCTCTCGAACCGGCTCTGCATGCCGATCTCGACATCTGGCTGACCGGCGTTGACGTTGTCGAGGGGAAGTCTCTTGGCCAGCGCCTCGCAGACCCCTGCTGCGCCGCTGTGATTGGCCTGGCAGGGCGCACCGAGAAGGCGCTCGTTGAGGTGGACCTCGCCACGGCGCAGGCCTCGATCGACAAGCTCTTGGGTGGCGACGGCGGCGACGTCGACCAGGGTCGTCCGATGTCGGAGATCGAGGAGGGCGTTTTCTCCTTCATCCTGCTCAAGGCCCTGGCCCTGGTGCATGAGACCTTTGGCGGTGAACGCCAGCTGGCCTTGAAGCTGGAGGGTCTCTACGGTTCGGTCGACAGCCTGCGCGAGCGCTACGACCTCGACGACACCTTCGCCGTCGTCAACTTCAAGATCTTCATTGACAAGGCCGTCGGTGTGCTGCGGCTGTACCTGCCAGCGAGCCTGGTCGAGAGCGATTTCTCGCCGACGTGGCCGACTCGGGGCCCGGCGCTCGAGCGCCTTCTGCATTCCTACGCCGATCGCAAGGACATGGTGCGCCTGCTGCGTTCGCCACTGCGCATTGAAGTTGGTCGCTTGTCGCTGGCCATGAATGATCTCGACGGGCTGGAGTCTGACGACATTGTCCTCGTCGAACAGACCGACGCCGCCATTGCTCGCGACGAGGCCGACGACGACGCGCCATCCTATTTGACCGGGCAGGTGACCTGTCGGGTTGGTGACGGCGCCCACGGCACATTGCTTGGCAGCGTGGCGGTCGGCCACAACGGGCGCTACGAGGTGGCGATCGACACCATTGTGCCTGAGGGTGAGCCTCGGGCGATGCGGATTCTCTTTCCTGAAATTGGGTCCAACGTGGAGGAACTCATGGCCGAAGACGCACGCAGCCTGACGACGACTGGCGTCGACGCCGCAGCCTTGGCAACGGCTGGTCGTCACGCTGCGGCGAGCCGGGCCTTCGCCACCACCATCGGGGCGGCCGCCAGGACGTCGGCAGGTGCTGACAACGAGGCGGGAGCCGAGCATTCGGATGGCTACGACGAGGACGGCGGCGACGAAGCTCCGTCGGCGGATGCGGTGGGTCTGCTGGACGACGTCACCGTGGCCATGGTGGTCGAACTCGGTCGCGTCATGGTGTCGGCGGCCGACGTCATGGGGCTGCGACCGGGGCAGGTCATTGAGCTGTCACGGTCGCCCGGCGAGCCGGTCGACCTGGTCGTCGCTGGCAAGCGCATCGGCAAGGGCGAGTTGGTGGAGATCGATGGCGAGCTGGGTGTGCGGATCTTGTCGCTGGCGCGTTGACTCTGGTCGCTGTGGCGGGTTCGCGCCGCGACGGCACGGGGCTGCTGCCGTCTCCCGGCGACGGGTATCGACGACGTTGGGCCTTTCAGTGTGGCCTGCTAGCGTGCTTCCGTGCCGATGATTCCCGCGCTCGTCTTCATGTGTGTCTGCTTCGCTGCGCCGGCGTTCGCCGAAGCGGATGCCGGTCAACAAGTGGCGCCGGCCAGGACGGTCGCAGACGAAGTTGACGACGGTGACGACGGTGAAGACGGCACCAGGGCTGACAAAGCGAACCCAGACCGTGTTGATGCGCTGATGCCGGTGGGTGCCGAAAGTGCGCCGCCGCCGCCCATCGATGCCGAGCTGCAGCAGCCCTTTGGCACCGCTGACATCGTCAAATCGTTGTTGCGCACGGTGTTGATGCTCGCGGTCGTTCTTGGCCTTGTGTGGCTGACCCTGTCCAAGGGCATGGGCAAGCTCGTCGAGAGGGCCAATGCCGGCAAGCGCGTCAAGATCATCGAGCGCGTCGCCCTCGATGCCCGCCGAAGCCTTTTTCTGGTTGAAGTCGACGGCAAGCAGATGTTGCTTGGCGGCGGCGACGTCGTGCGCATCCATGATTTCGTGTCGCCTGGAAGCCGTGGCTTTGCCGAAGTGCTCACGGCCCAGTCGACACCGTCGGGGCAGCCCCCGTCGGCGCAGCGGCCACCACCCACCACGCACAGCACCGCGGAGAACGCATGACGAGCACATGGAGAGAGCGATGGGCGGCATGGTCACAGCCGCGGCGGTCCCGGCCGGAGCGAGCGTTGATCGCGTGGGGCCGTCGGGCGGGTTGGTCGGCGTTCATCCTCTTTGTCGTCGGCGTGGCGCCGTCGGTTGCCCACGCGGCCCGCGGCAAGCCCAAGAGTGAACTCGGGGCCGTGCTGGGCGGCGTCGACATCCTCGGGAACGATTCGATCAGCAATCGCCCGCTGATTCTGATGACCGCCATGGCTGGCCTGGCCCTGGTGCCCTTCGTCGGCATGATGGTGACGAGCTTCGTCAAAATCGCCGTGGTGCTGTCCATCACCCGCCAGGCCATCGGGACCCAGCAGGCTCCGCCGACGACGGTGATTACCGGCATGGCCATCATCCTGACGGTCTACGTGATGCAGCCCGTCGGCCTGCAAATCTACAATCGTGTCGACAAGCTGGTCGCCATCACGCGGGGCGGCGACGTGCTCGCCAAGGAAAACGTCGACCTCATCGTCGAAGCCGTCAAGATGGCCAAGGAGCCCATCAAGGCCTTCTTGATGAAGAACTCCTCCGAGAAAGATCGGCAAATGTTCTACCGCGTGGCCTATCGGCTGCGCACCGTCGAGGACCGCGCCGACCTCGGCCCCGAGGACATGATCATCCTCACCCCTGCCTTTGTTATTTCCGAACTCACCAAAGCATTTCAGATTGGATTCATCATTTTCATTCCCTTCTTGGTGATTGATATGGTGGTTTCCAATATTTTGATGGCTTTGGGTATGCAGATGCTGTCGCCAACGACGATATCGTTGCCGTTCAAGATTCTGCTCTTCGTCCTCGTCGATGGTTGGTATCTCATCACCAAGGGCCTTGTGCTCGGCTATCAATAGGAGGCTGTGTGTCGATTCAAGACTTTATCGTCCA
>CAJBHN010001198.1 GCA_903952805.1 uncultured Myxococcales bacterium
ACCGTGACGACGTAGCGCTTCTGGGGTTGGACGGGGAACGAAATGAAGTCCTGGTCGCCGCGGCACAGCAGGCCGCCGTAGCCAGCGCCGACGGCAGCCAGGCTGGTGGCGGCGTCGGGGTTGTTGTTGGGTTCGTCGGTCCCGGTGCACACCGCCGCCGGCAACACGCAGAAGAAGTCCTGGCACTCCTGACGGCGGTCGCTGCAGTCGTTGTCGTTGACGCATTGGGGAATGGCGCAGTTGCCCGAGACGCAGAAAAAGGGGTCGTTGCAGTCGGCGTTGTTCTCGCAGCGGCCAATGGTGCCGTCGCACAGGCCGGTGCCGGGATTGCACTCGGTGTTGGGGCCACAGTCATCGGTCGTGATGCACTGGACGCAGCGCCCGAGGGGGTCGCACAGCTCGCCGATGCGGCAGTCCTGGGCGACGGTGGCTTCGGTACACTCGATGTCGCCGAGGTCGATGCAGGCGCCGCTGCCCGTGTCGCAGACCTGGCCGTTTTCGCAGCACAGCTCGGGGAAGTCGGGACCGCAGAAGCGGCAGGCCTGGGCGTCGGGGGTGCAGAAAAATTCCGTGCGGTCACAGCGTTCGCCGTCGGGGCATTGGAAGTCCTGGGTGCAGTCGGTGCGTCCTGCCTGGGCGAAGCAGCGCCCGGCGGAACAGAACGACTGAAAGCCGAAGGTCTCGACGCAATCGAGATTCTCCGAACAGGGGGAGCAGTCGGCTTCGCCGGGAGGACAGCCGATGCCGACGGCGTTGGGGTCCCGCTCACACGTCAGCGCAATCGGGTTGCAGTTCTCAAAGACCTTGCAGCAGGTGGGGTCGCGGTTGTCGCGGTTGTCGACGCCGCAGACGGCCTCGACCGCGGGATTGCATTCGGCCAGCCGACAGTCGCCAGCGACGCACAAGGCCCCCGCCGAGCACTGCTCGTCACTCTCACATTTGTTCAAGCGGGGCGTGTCGATGACCGCGGGTGGATCCTGACAGCCGACGCCGACGACGACGACGGCGACAAGGGCGAGGAGCCGGTGACAGATGCGAGCGAGAGACATGAGGCAAGCCCCGGGGGGAAAGGATGAAGGCGGGCGCGACGACAACGACGGCCTCAGAGGCCGGGGCATTGATCGTTTGGATCGCCGTCGGTGAGGTCCTCAACGCAGGGGCGGGTTGGATCGTCGGCCGTGAAGTGGACGAGGCCGACCTCCCAGAAGTCGGAGTCGATCTCCTCCTGCCACTCGCCAGCGAGGCGCCCAAAGACAAAGAGGCGCATCGTCATCAAGAAGGCGCCGCTGGAAAACGTCGTGGCGCCAAAGCCGTAGGAGCCCTCGACGGCGAGGTCGACGTTGATGTTCTCGGGGCCAAAGCCGTTGAGGTCGTCGATGTCGAGGCTGGGGTCGCCCGTCGTGCGACCGGTGACGGTGTCCCAGTTGGGAGAGCCGCCGGCGTCAGCCCGACAATTGTAGAAGCCGCAGTCGGAGTTGTCGCCGCAATCGCCGGTGGTGAACGGAGCGTCGACACCGGTGCTGCCGCCACCGAGGCTCTGGACGCAGTAGTCGCCACCGGCGTCCTTCTTGGTGACGTGCAGGTCCATGTCGCCGAAGTCCTGGGCCCACGTCAGCTGGACCAGGAAGGCCTGCGAGGGGATGGCCTCGAAGTCGACGCAGCAGCGGTTGTTGCTGTCGGTGCCAAGGTCGTCGGTGACGACGGCGCAGGCTTCGTAGCGGCCGGCGACGTCGACGCCGCGGCGGTTGGCGAAGATGAAGCCCGTCTCGGTGGTGGCCGGTGATGACAGCTGCACGGTGCTGTCGGCGCCGCGCTCTTCCAGGGTCCAGCGGGTGGCGACGATGTTGCCCTCGGGGGTGGCTGGCGTGGAGTTGACCGTGGTCAGCACGACGTCGTCGAGGGGTTCGATGTTGATGCCACCGTCGACGAGGACGGTGTTGATTGACTTGACCTCGGCGACGCAGGTGGGGCCGACCACGCCGATGCCCGAGATGGGCAGCTCGATGGAGGGCTCGTCGGGATCGGAGGTGTCGAAGCGGATCGTGGCGGTGAAGCGACCAAGGACGTCGGGGGCAAAGGTCAGGCGCAGCGTGAGCGGTGGGACCTCGGCCGACGTCGGACGCAACGGCGTGTCGGGCCCGGGGATGATGCCGGTGATGGCGAAGCCGGGGGCGGCATCGCTGCCGGCGGGCTCACTGACGGGTCCGGTGCCGGCGTCGACGAATTCGACGGCGTCGAAAAAGAGTTCACGGGTGCCGTTGTTGCGGACCTCGACGTTGCAGATGGCGACGCCGCCGGTGGCGATGCGACCGAAGTCGGCAGCCAGCGTGCCGGCAGCGGCGCAGTCGCCGGGGATGATCTCGATGTCGGGGACGCCGTTATCGACGCCGGTGAGGGTCAACGGGATGCGGACCTCGCTCTTTTGCTCGTCGTTGACCGGGGTATTGTTGGCGTCGGACACGATGACGATTTCGCCGGTGATCGTCGACTCGAACTGGGGGCGGATGGTGACGCCAACCTGGGCGGACAAACCCGCGGGAATGACCGTCGGGGGCGCTTCAAGAAACGCAAAGCCCGGATCACCCTCGAACTCGATCGATTCGATGTTCAGGGCCAGATTGGAGGGGTTGGTGATGACAAAGGTGCGCTCGGCCCGGACCGAGATGTCGCTGTCCCCAAATGCCAGCGCGCACTCGCTGAACCCGCCGATCAGGACCTTGTTGACGACCTTTTGGGGCTCGGCGCACACGTCGACGAAAATTTGGGGCGCCACCTTGATGATTTGCGGATCGACGCAGCTTTCACAGGCCCCGAGGGACCCTGTCAGCAACAGCAGGGCCGAAAGCCCCGACTTGGACACCACAGACGACGACTGGAGAGGTAAATTCGACCGCATCCGGCCTGATTGCCATACCCGGCCTTCTCCGACAACGGTTCGGCCCATTCACCTTTATCTCACATTAACCTACATGGGACGATGCCGAAGGCGCCTCTCCAAGGCAAAGGCCAGCGGCACGCCCGTCAGGCCGATGACGACGGACACCATCGCCAGAGCAGGCATGCCGTCAAGGTGGCTCCCGGCGTCGGTCAGCATCGCCGAGGAGCTGACGGCGCCAGCGGCGGCAGCGGCGTGCTGTACCGCCGACTGCAGGGATTGGTGGCCGGCGCGCTCGTCGGCGCGAGGCACCTTGGAACTCAGCGTCGTCAAGCTGACATTGCGACCGGACTGAAACACCATGAAGAGCGTAAACAACAGCAGCACCGGGACCACCGTCGACTGCACGATGCCCGCCTGGGCGATGACGGCGCTGACCACGACGACACAGATGGTGATGAGCCTGGCCGAACCGAAGCGGTCCACGAGGCGACCCGCCCCCCGCATGGTGAAGAAGCTGATGCCACCACCGACGAGGTACAGGGTGCCGAGGTCGGCGCGGGGGTAGCCCAGGTTTTGCTGCAGCAACGCCGACAGGTTGGGCACAAACAGAAACGACGCGAAATTCGTGACCGCCACGAGCATCCACGCCAGGCGCACCTCGGCGCGGGACAGCAGGCTCCGCAAGCGGGCAACGGTGAACACGGGAGAGGCGCCGTTTTCGAGGTGACCGTCCAGCCGGGGCAACAGGACCCGCGCCAGCACGGTGACGACGAGCGAGAGCC
>CAJBHN010001199.1 GCA_903952805.1 uncultured Myxococcales bacterium
CGTCAGCGTCACCGGCGGCACGCTGACCAATTTCTCAGGCAGTGGCACGGCATTTTCGGCGACGTTCACCCCGGACGCCGCTTTTGAGGGCCTCGCCGAGATCAGCGTGGCCGCCGGCGCCTTTGCCGATGGCACCGGGGTCGTGAACGTCGTCGGCGACACCGAGTTTGTCACTGTCGACACGCGGCGTCCGACCGTCGCCATCGTCGTCGCCGATACGGCGCTGCGCCTCGGTGACACCTCGTTTGTCACCTTCACGTTCAGCGAGGCCGTCAGTGGCTTCAACAACGCCGACCTGACGATTCAAAACGCGACGCTGGGCCCGGTCTCGTCGAGCAACGGCGGGGTCACGTTCACGGCGACGTTGACGCCGACGGTCGGCGTGACCGACGCGACCAACGTCATCACCATCGACAACACCGGCATCCAGGACGGCGCCGGCAACGCCGGCAGCGGCACGACCGACTCGAACAACTACACCATCGACAATGTCCGGCCGACGGCCGCCGTCGTCGTCACCGACACGGCACTGCGCGTCGGTGACACCTCGTTGGTCACCTTCACGTTCAGCGAGGCCGTCAGCGGCTTCAGCAACGCCGACCTGACGATCGATAACGGCACCCTCAGTCCGGTGTCGTCGAGCAACGGTGGCCTCACGTTCACGGCGACGTTCACGCCCACGGTCGGCGTGACCGACGCGATCAACGTCATCACCATCGACAACACCGGCGTCCAAGACGCCGCCGGCAACGCGGGCAGCGGGGCGACCGACTCGAACAACTACGCCATCGACACGGTCCGGCCGACGGTCGCCATCGTCGTCGCCGACGCGGCGTTGAGTATCGGTGAAACCTCGTTGGTCACCTTCACGTTCAGCGAGCCCGTCAGCGGCTTCAACAACAACGACTTGGCTATCGACAACGGCACCCTCAGCACGGTCTCGTCGAGCGACGGCAACTTTACGTTTACGGCGACGCTGACCCCGACCGCGGGGGTGAGTGACGCGACCAACGTCATCACCATCGACAACACCGGCATCCAGGACGGCGCCGGCAACGCTGGCAGCGGCGCGACCGACTCGAACAACTACGCCATCGACAATGTCCGGCCGACGGTCGCCATCGTCGTCGCCGACGCGGCGTTGCTTATCGGTGAAACCTCGTTGGTGACCTTCACGTTCAGCGAGCCCGTCAGCGGCTTCAGCAACAACGACTTGGCTATCGACAATGGCACCCTCAGCACGGTCTCGTCGAGCGACGGCAACTTTACGTTTACGGCGACGCTTACCCCGACCGCCGGCGTGAGCGACGCGACCAACGTCATCACCATCGACAACACCGGCATCCAGGACGTCGCCGGCAACGCTGGCAGCGGCACGACCGACTCGAACAACTACGCCATCGACACGGTGCGTCCGAACGTCGTCGTCATCGTCGACGATACGGCGCTGCGCGTCGGTGAGACCTCGCTGGTCACCTTCACGTTCACCGAGACCGTCAGCGGCTTCAGCAACCTCGACCTGACGATTGCCAATGGCACCCTCAGCCCGGTGTCGTCGAGCGACGGCGACCTCACGTTCACCGCGACGTTGACGCCGAACGCCGGCGTCACCGACGCGACCAACCGCATCACCGTCGCCAACACCGGCATCCAGGACGGTGCCGGCAACGTCGGCAGCGGCACGACCGAATCAAACAACTACGCCATCGACACCGAGGCACCAGACCTGACCATCAGCGGCATCGCCGGTGACGACGTCATCAACGGGGCTGAGTCCCAGTCGAGCGTGACGGTGTCGGGCACGACCACTGGCGTCGAGAATGGTCGGACCGTGACGGTCACCGTCGACGGGATCGAGTACCAGGCCACGGTCACCGATAATGCGTGGTCGATCACGATGTCGGCGACCGACATCGCCACCTTTGAGGCGAGCGAACTCGTTGCGGCCAGCGTCGCCGACGCCGCCGGCAACGAAGCGACCGCGGAACGGACCGTCGCCCTGGCCACGTCGTTCATTGCCGGCCCCCTCGACATCACGACGCCAACCGACTCCGGCGCCGATGATGGCCTGACCAACAACAACCTTCCCATCGTGATCTTTACGGGCCCGGCCGGCCTGACCATCACCCTGCAGGGTGCCGATGGCGCGCTGCTCGACCCCGACCAATACGATGTGGTCGAGACGGTGGGGGCGTCGCCAGGTGACGCGTCGACCTACACCGTGACGCTGAAGGATGCCGATGTCGCCACGCCCGGTGACCAGCCCTTTGGCGACTTCGCCGACGGCGCCGCGACCAACAACGACGTCAATGTGAGCGACGGCCTCTACACCGTCATCGCCACCGACGTCGCCGGCAACACGGCGCCCATCGGCGACTTCGAGATCGACACGACGGTGCCTGGTGGCCCCGGCGACCTGGCGTTTGCTCCCATCGACATCACGCCCGACACCGACTCCGGCGCCAACGACGCTGAGACCAGCAACAACAACCCCATCGTGACCTTCACCGGCGCCCCCGGTGTGACGATCCTGCTGCGTGACGCCGATGGCACTGTGCTTGAGCGGAACCAATACGACGTCACCGAGGTGCCGGCCGCGACGCCAGGGGAGCCGTCGACGTACACCGTGACCTTCCGCGATGCCGACCCGGAGAGCAGCGGCGACCAGCCCTTTGGCACCTTCTCCGATGGCGTGCCGACCAACAACGCCACCGGCAGCGCCGACGGCTTCTACACCGTCGTGGCCGAGGATGAGGCCGCCAATCAGGTCGACGTCGGCGTCATCGAGGTGCGGACCACGGCATGTGACGACGACCTCGACGCGCCGCTGTGCGACCGCGACGGCGACGGCCTGACCAACGCCGACGAAGGCGACCTCGGCAGCGACCCGACCGACCCCGACAGCGACGGCGACGGCTTGTGCGACGGCGGCAACACCGTGGCTGGCGCATGCGAGGCCGGCGAAGACCTCAACAGCGACGGCACCCTCGACGAGGGCGACAGCGACCCGACCGACCCCTGCGACCCCAATCCGAACGCCGACCGCTGCGATCAAGACGGCGACGGCTTGACCAACGCCGAAGAGCGGTTGGAAAACACCGACCCGACCGACGACGACACGGACAACGACGGGCTGAAGGACGGCGCCGAGCGCGGGATCAACGTCGATGGTGATGCCATTGCTGGTGCAACGCTGACCGACCCCCGGGACCCTGACAGCGACGGCGACGGCCTGAGTGACGGCGGCAACAGTTCGAGTTTTTTCCCGGGCGGTGAGGACGTCAACAACAACGGCGTCATCGACGGCGCCGAGAGCGACCCGAGCGACCCGTGCGACCCCGATACGAGTGTGCTGGCCTGCGACACTGGTGACCGCGATGGCGACGGCAGCCCCAACGGCGAAGACCCCGACGACACCGACCCTTGTGTCCCCTCCAACACCGTGGATGTGTGTGACGCCGACGGCGACGGCCTCGACAACGGCGAAGAACGCGACCTCGGCACCGACCCGAACAACCCCGACAGCGACGGCGACGGTCTCGGCGACCTCACGGAACGCAATGGCGACACCGACCCGATCGATGCCTGCGACCCGACCCCCAATGAACCCCAATGCGATGCCGACGACGACGGCTTGAGCAACCAGGCCGAGCAAGACGCCGGCACCGACCCCAAT
The DNA here is from genome assembly GCA_903952805.1 of uncultured Myxococcales bacterium. Taxonomy (GTDB): domain Bacteria; phylum Myxococcota; class UBA727; order UBA727; family VGSZ01; genus VGSZ01. The sequence goes on from CAJBHN010001199.1 coordinate 3,677, forward strand.
GACCCCGACAGCGACGATGACGGCGTCAGCGACGGCGCCGAGGTCGACGGCCTCAGCGATCCGGGTGACGAGTGCTCGCCCGACGCGACTCGCCCCAACTGCGACCCCGACGGCGACGGCTTGAGCAATGAACAGGAAGCAGCGGTCGGTACCGATCCCAACGACGCCGACACCGACGACGACGGTCTGACCGACGGTCAGGAGGTCGACGAGGTCGGCACCGATCCCACCAATGCCGACACCGACGGCGATGGGCGCGAAGACGGCGCCGACGGCAACGTCACCAACGACAGCGATGGCGACGGCATCATCAATGCGCAGGACCCCGACGACGACGGCGACACCATTCGCGACGAGTTGGTGCTGTCTGGTGGTGGACCTATCAGCTGCTCGCAGAGCAGCGGCGGCGGCTCGGCGTCGTTGGCCGCGATGTTCGGCGTCATGGCGCTGCTGGTCCGTCGTCGCCGTACGTCGCGTTCGAGCACCAGGCTGGTGGCGGCGACGCTGGCGGCGACGGCGTCGGCGACGTCGATGGCGGCAGCTCCGACGGAGGTGCCGGCGGATTCGTTTCGCCCGGCGATGGACGGCAATGGCGTGATCGACACCGAGGTCGCCAACACGTCGGGCCATCTGAACATCGATGCCGGGTTGTTCCTCGACTACGCGTTGAACCCGATGGTGGTCAACGCGTTTGAGGACGGCGTGCGCGTGCGCCGCGAGGCCCTCGTCGCCCATCGGGTCGGCGGCAACCTGATCGCGTCGATTGGCTTGTTTGATTGGGCGCAGCTGGCGATCGACCTGCCGGTGGTGATGTTTCAGACCCGCGGGGCGCTGACGGTCGCTGGTGTCGGCGACATCGCGTCGACGACGCTGGCGCCGGCTGGCCTTGGCGACCTGCGCCTTCGTCCCAAACTGCAGCTGCTGCGTGCCGAATCGGCGTTCATCGACCTCGCCGTGCTGCCGACGCTGACACTGCCGACCCACACGGCGACCGAGTCGTTCCTCGGAGAAACGTCGTTCACGTTTGTGCCTGAGGTCGTGGTCTCCAAGCAGCTCGGCTCGATGCGGCTGGCGACCAATCTCGGCGCGCGTCTGCGGGGCCAGGAGGGCCGGCTGGGCAACACCAATATTGGCCACGAGGTCACCTACCGCGTCGCCGGCGCCTACCGGTTCGAGGGGATGCCCGTTGAGCTTGGCGCTTCCGTCGGTGGGGCCGCGCGGATGGTGCAGCCATTTTCCACGAGCACCGAGAGCCCGCTGGAGGCCATCGTCGGCGCCGCCTGGTACCCGCGCGCTTGGCTGAAGCTGTCGGGTGGTGTCGGCGCCGGCATCGTCGACGGCTATGGCGTGCCCGACGTGCGGGTCTTTGCGGGCGTGCAGTACGTGGGTCGCGACAGCGATGGCGACGGCGTCTCAGACATCGACGACGAGTGCCCCACCGTCCCCGAAGACCTCGACGGCTTCAACGACGGCGACGGCTGCCCCGACATCGACAACGACCAGGACGGCGTGCTCGACGTCAACGACGGCGCCCCGAACGATCCGGAGGACAAGGACGGCCATGACGACGACGACGGCGTCCCCGATCCAGACAACGACGCTGATGGCGTGCTCGACACGGTGGATGCCTGCGTCAACGTCGCCGGCGTCGTTGGCTTCGATGGCTGCCCTGTGCCCGACGCCGACGCCGACGGCATCCTCGACCCGGACGATGCCTGTCCCCAGGTGGCTGGTGTGGCGTCGTTGCAGGGATGTCCCGACGCCGACGGCGACGGCATCGCCGACGGCAAAGATGCCTGCCCGACGCAGCCCGAGACGCGAAATGGCGTGGACGACGACGACGGCTGCCCAGACACCGACAACCGCAAAGTGGGCGTGACGGGTCAGGAGATCTTCATCCTCGAGCAGGTGCTGTTTGACACCAACAAGGCCACGATTCGCCAGGAGTCGTTCACGCTGCTCGACGAGGTGGCGAAGGTGTTTGCTGATCATCCAGAGATCAAGCGCGTGCTGGTCGAAGGTCACACCGACGACGTGGGCAACGACACGAAAAACCTGACGCTGTCTGACAATCGCGCCCGGGCTGTTGTCGCCTACCTGGTCCAAAAGGGTGTCGATAACGCCCGGCTCAGCGCCCGTGGTTTCGGCGAGACGAAGCCGGTCGTCGACAACGACTCGAAGGACAATCGCGCGAAGAACCGCCGCGTGGTCTTCACCATCGAGAACGC
>CAJBHN010001200.1 GCA_903952805.1 uncultured Myxococcales bacterium
GGACGACGTCGGTCGGCCTGCGTCGTTGCTCCCGCTGACCGGGCGGCCGCGGGGCGCGCCACCTGGCCCGCATGATGACGTTCGCTGCGACGGGTTCCCTCCGCGCCCGCCAACGATGGCGTCTTAGATCGCGGTCCGACATCGAAGCGCCCCATGCACCACGGGTTCAGCGTCAACACCTCCATCGCGTCGATCGTCTCGATGACGAAGGCCTCGTCGTTGAGCCCGACGACGACGACGACGGCGCCCCCCGGATCGATCAAGACGGTGCAACGCGTCTCGGCCAGCATGAGGAGATTTTGGACCGCGCCAGACACCTGCCTTCGCCTGCGTCGGTCAGAGGTTCAGGTGGGTGTCAGTGGAAAAGTGGCGCGGTTTTTCCCATCCGGTCGAGCGTACCCAAGGGGCTGGCGACCGCCGCGCCCGATCAGCTTGCGCGATCGAGCCGTGCTGCGAGCAGGAGTTCGGTGAGTCGCTCGGGAGGCGCGGGCCGGCCGATCAGGTAGCCTTGGCCGTAGTCGCACCCGAGCCCCGCCAGCAACGCGCGCTGCTCTTCCGTCTCGATCCCTTCGGCCACCACCACGAGCCCGAGCGAGTGGGCCATGTTGATGATGCTGCTGCACAGCACCTGCTCCTTGGACCCGGCCGTGAGCCCCGTCACGAAGCGCCTGTCGATCTTGACGACGTCCATGTCGAAGCTGTGCAGGTGACCGATGGACGAGTAGCCGGTGCCGAAGTCGTCGAGCGACAGCGTGATGCCGGCGCGCCGCAGGGCTTCAAGCCGCTGCCGGCTGGAGTCGCTGGCCTCGAGCTGGACGCCTTCGGTGAGCTCGAGCACGACGCTGCCGTGCGCGGCGTCGAGCTCCAACAGCAGCGCGAGGCAGGGGTGCTGGCCATCGCCGTCCTCCCGGAACTGCACGGGCGAGCGGTTGATGCTGACCTGGAAGTTGTCGGCGCCCATCGCGCGCCACTGCTTGGCCTGCTCCACGGCCTGGCGGAAAACCCAATCGCCGATCGCGTGGATGGTGCCGTTGCCCTCCGCGATGGGAATGAACTCGGCGGGGCTCACGGCGCCGAGGCTGCCGTGCGACCAGCGCACGAGGGCCTCGGCCTTGGTGACGCGACCAGTCTCGATCTCGACGATGGGCTGGTAGACGACGCTGAGCTCGCCGCGCTCGAGCGCCCCGCGCAGCTCCCGCGAGAGCACGAAGCGTCGCTCCGACTCGGTCTGCGCCGCGCTGTGCGCGATGGCGACGCGGGCGCGTCCGCCGCGCTTGGCCAGCACAAGGCCGTGTTCAGCCCGTTGCAGCACGCGTTCGACGTCGATCTCCTCGCCGGGCTCGACGAAGGCGACGCCGACGCGGGGCAGCAGATGCAGCATGGTCCCAGCGATTGATACCGGCGCCTCAAGGCGCTCGACCAGCGCGGTGGCGACGCGCTCGGCGATAACGACACTCGGCAGCTCCGGCATCAGCAGGAGGAAGTCGTCGGCGGCGATGCGAGCCACCGTGTCTGTCTGGCGCACCACGGCGCGAGCACCCTCGCCCACGCGGCGCAGGATGTCGTCAGCGGCGTCTCGACCGAGCGCCTCCGAGACGTGGCCGAACTGCTCGAGGTCCAAGCGCAGCACGGCGAGGCCCCGACCGCTGCGCTGCGCCATCCGCTGTGCCTCCACGACGCGCTCGACCAGCAACCCGCGGTTGGGCAGGCCAGTGAGGGCGTCGTGGAAGCGCTCGTGGAGGGCCCGCTCGTAAGAGGTTGCCGCCTCGCGCAGGCCGGCGTCGTGCAGCCAGCGCAGCGAGATGACGAGCCCGAGCAGGACCGCGGTGTTGAGCCACATGTTCGGGTTCTGCATCGCCGGCGATCCGCCATGCTGGACGAGGAGCGAAGCCCACGTGACGGCGGCGACCGCGTAGATCCACCGGCGCGAAGCAGTGGCAGCGGCGACGAGGGTCGGGACCCAGACGACCTGCGGCGCCGTGTGGGCGAAGTACGCGGGCGGCAGCATGACGCCGACCAGCACGGCCATGCTGATGGCGAGGGCCGCGCCGTGCCACGTCTCGCCGGCGCGGAGGAACTGCCGTCGCGCGAAGGCCGACAGTACCGCCATGAACAGGCAGGCACCGGCGATGCGCCACGGATGGGCGATGACGGAGATGCCTGCGTGCGGGCGCACGCCGAGCGCGCCGAGCGCAAACAGGAGGGCGTGCATCAGCAGGAAGGCCGTCAGCGCGAGGGCGATAAAGCCCCCAGCCTGCCGACGGAGACGGAGGCTGACGGCTTCGCCGGTCATCACCGATTCAGTTGAAATTGAAAGCAGATCTCGGTGCATGCGGTCGGCTCCGGAGCGGCGAACGTATGCACACCGTAAGTACATAATATATAATCATTTCACGCCAGGACGCAAGCACCGGCGCCCGCGGCGGCAGCGCCCGAAGTCGGCCCCGACATCCGTGACGAGGTCGACGAGGCCACGGCCGACAGGCCACCGTCGCCGACACCGGACCACCGCAGGAGGCTTTGCTTGACCTCGTCCCAGACGGATGGCGGGAACGCCCCTCGATTTCACGCCGCTCATCAATTGATGATGAAGATCAGGAGATCCTGGGCCGCGCAAGACACCCGCTTTCACCTGTGAAGTCGAATGTTCAGGTGAGTGTATGTGGCAAAACGAATCATGACGTCGTGCGGCGCCATCTGCGTGTGTGCAGCGCCTGGGTTCGGCGTTGCAGCTGAACGCCCGGTTCCACGGGCTCGTGCCCGGTTCTTCGACGACGATGAGCCTTGCCGGCGACAGCTCGATGGCCTGCTTGAATCTCTCGATGCTGCGTCCGCGACGCCGTCGCCGTCATGGTTTCCCCGCAGTGAGCGGCTCCACCCGTGAGCCTCGAGGTCGTGGCCGACGCCTGAGCCGACCTCCTTCGTGACACGGGACCCCTCTGCTCTCCCCGCGCAAGACACCCAATGTCGCCTGTCGGGTCAGCTGTTCAGGTCGGTGCGGGTGGAAAAATGCCCCATTCTTTCCATCCGGCCGACGACGTGACACGCTCGTGCCATGCCGTCGTTGTTTGAGCAGGTCACGGCGTTCTTCGACCGCAAGAAACTCGCCCACCACGCCGATGTGGCGCTGGGGCTCGTCCGACTGCCCTATCAGGGGCGGTCCGGTCAGTGGAACATCGTCGTCAGGGTTGAAGCGGCGCCGCCGCAGATCATCGTGTACGCGTTGCTGCCGCTCCCGTCGCCCGAAGGGCTGCGTTCGCGGGTGAGCGAGGTGGTGCAGCGCGCCAACTGGGGCCTGCCGCACGGCAACTTCGAGCTCGACCTCGATGACGGCGAGCTTCGCTTCAAGACGTCGACGTTCCTGGCGGGCGACGCCTTGACCGCCGAGGCGCTTGAGGCCTTGCTGTTCACGAACACCGCGACGGTCGACCGGTACCTGCCGGCGTTCTCGGCGGTGATTGTCCAGGGCGCGGAGCCGCGCGCTGCGGTCGAACGGGTCGACCAAACGACGACGTGAGCCGACGGCTTGAGCCGACGGCTTGAGCCGACGGGGCCAGCCTCAGCGTTTCTTCAGCGCGTCGACGACTTCCTGCGCGGCCTTGCCTCCCGTGCGCCAGGCGCCGGGCAGGTACGTCTGCCAGCTCATTCCCTGGTCGCCGTCGCCGGGGGTGTCGTAGGCCTCGCCGGCGAAAAACAATCCGTCGCCGACGGGCTTGCGACCCAGGTCCCGGGAGCCGAACGAGCCCGGCTTTGCCACCGAGTAGGAGCCAGCGCTCCACGGATCGGTGTCCCAGGTGCTGACGAAGGCCCGGACCTTCTCGGGGTCGATCGTCTTGCCGAGCATCTTCGTCAACCGCTGGCACACGTCGCGAACGGCAGCGTCCTTGCCGCGGTCCCGATACTCTGTCGACAGGTCGCCGCCGGTCATCGCAAAGACCGTGTCGTCGCGGCCGAGGACACCCAGCACGTACTCGATGCGCATGTCGTCGGCATCCCTGCCGGTGAGCGGCAGCGGCACGTCTTTCAGCGCTTCTTCGCCGACCTGCACGACGACCTTTTTGAAGTTGCCCATCGGCAGGTCTTGGAGCGCCTGGTTCTTCCATTCCGGCAGCGGCGGATCGAACGTCACCGTCTTGAGCAGGACGTGCGGCGGCAGCGTCAGGAGCACCTTCTTCGCAAAATACGTTTGGCCACCGGCGGTGACCTCGTAGCCGTCGGTGCAGCGCCTGACGTGCGTGATCGGCGTGCTCGTCTTGACCGGCACGCCGTACAGCATCGCCGAGACGACCGTGCCGAGGCCTTCCCGGATGAACTTGTCCGGGGTGTGGTCGGGGTCGCCGGCGAAGATCTCCCGGGCCTTCGTGGCGACGTCCATCACCGAGACCTTGTCGGGATCGGCGCCGAAGGTGTTCGTCGTGATGCCCAGGACCGCCTGCATCAGGTCGGGGCGGTCTTTGACCAACTCGGCGACTGAAATGTCCAGCCCTTTCGAGGCCGCTTCCTTGGCGAGCGTGATGACCTCGAGCGCGCTCTGGGTCGCGTACCCGTTGTCGTCGATGCGCTTGCCGCGCTTGAAGTTCGCGTCATCCAGCGCGACGTCGATCTCGGTGAGGCCGAGGGCGCGAACGACCGGCGTCATCGGGTTCAGGTCGGGGTTATGCAGGTAGGCGCAGCCTTGGTCGAAGGCGAAACCGAAGCTCTCGGTCTCGGTATACGCGCGCCCACCGACCCGATCGCGCGCCTCGGCGACGACGACCCGCAGGCCCGCATCGAGGAGATCGTTGGCCGCGCGTGTCCCGGCGCCGCCGGCGCCGCCGATGAAGCAGTCGACCTCGCGGGACAGCGCGTCCTCGAGCAAGACCTTGACCTGCGCCGCTGTCAGCTGGCCGGACCGCAGCGCTTCGGCCTGCGTGGGCGACAGCAGCCGCAGCGCGCGGGGCAGCGCGTCGTCGCGGCCCTCGCGCGCGAACTGCGCCGCAACGTCGGCGAGGGCGATGGGCTGCTGGGACGCCCAGACGCCAGCCAGCGCCTCGGCGTGGCCAGTGAACAGCGATCGCGGTGACGCCGTGCCGGCCCGCAGCGCCACCAACGTCGCGCGAGGGAGGCTGCGCAGCAGCGGGTCGACGAGCGCCGCCAGCCCCGCGTCGGCGAGCTTCGCCGTGAACGTCGCAAAGGTGACCGGACGATCGGCGTCCCGCCCAAAGACGCCCTTCGCCACCGTCCCGAGGATCTCGACCAGCGGCAACCGCGCCGCCGCCAGCGCCGCCCGACGATCCCGGTTCGCGTGTGCATCGAACACGCCGAGGACCGACGCGGCATTCACGCCAAGCAGCGCCGTCGCGAACGCAGTCGACACGTGGTCCCGGTGCGCGTCGAAGGTGTGCGTCTGCGCTCGCGCCGTTGACGCCGCACACCGCACGGCGACCACGCTGCGGCCCGTGGGCATCGCGGCGCCGAGAGGACCCACCGGCGGCTCAGGCTTGAAGAGCGCGCCCGTTTTCGTCCGGGAGACGTGTTCCCCGGCGAATACGCCCTGCCGGGCCACCTGCACGCCGTCGAGCTCGGCCGGCTTTGCCAGACCCGTTGCAGCGGTCCTGGGTGACGGTGTCGGCCCGGGGGACTGTCGGTGTGCGGCGATCGCGAAGTCGTCGCCGGTCCCGATGGCGCTGCGCTGCCCGGTGCTGCGCTGCCCGGCGCTGAAGGGAGGACGCGCGCGGCTTTGCCGAAGATGGGCGGAATCGACGACATGATTGACTGTAGTCCCAAGGGGCCCGCTTTGGCTGGTTTGATATCGCGGGCTGATGCAGTCGCAGCCGACCGCGCCCCAGCGCGCCGGCCGGCATCGATTTGGAATTGATTTGGAATCGATTTGGAATCGATCTGGCTCGGCCGGGGCAACCCCGACACCGCCAGCGTCAGGCCACCCCACGCCAGCAACAGGATCAACAGGATCCCCGCTGGCAGCCTGGTGGTGCGGAGGTCGTCGGCGCGGTCAACGCCGCCAGCGCAGGCTCCTCAGCCGGCCACGGGCTCGACGTCGTGCATGTGGGTCAGGTCGATCTGCAGGCGGCCGTCGGGCAGGGTCGTCATGACGTCGACGTAGCGGTGGCTGAAGGCGATGTCGCTGCCGCGGTAGCTGTGGCTGGCGTGGATGGTCTGGGCCAGGGTGCCGTCGTAGCCCTGCAGATTGACGTTGATGCGCCAGTCTTCGGCGACGATGTCCGCCGCGCTCTTGCCCCACAACGGCGAGGTCTCGTCGATGATGTGCATGATGGTCCAGCTCACCATGAACAGGGGCTGGACGTCGCGCACGAGCTTGAGATCGTAGAGCCGGCGCATCGTTTCGCCTTCGCGGCTTCGCTCATTGCGCAGCAGCGTGACGCGGGCGCTGGCTTCGACGACGTTGTTGCCGCGTTCGTTGGCGACCCGGAGCATCAGGGTGTTTTGGCCGTCGCGCACCTGCGTGATCATGCTGTTGGCAAACAGCACCCGCGCCGACGGGCGGGCGAATTTTGCAAACACCAGGCCGGTGGTGACGGCGGTGGCGACGATGCCCGCGATCGATTCGGCCACGACGATCATGTTGGCGAAGGTCGTCGTCGGCGTCATGCCGCCGTAGCCGATGGTGGCCCACGTCTGGACCGAGAAATAGAATTTGTCGATGAATCTCGGCGCGTTGGTGATGTTGTCGCCCTCCAGTGCATAGAGGCCGGCGAACAGCAGGTTCGCCGTCAACTGGATGCCGACGACCACCGCCAGAAACAGGCTCCAGCGCATCGTGAGCACCGAGTGGTAGAGGTCTCCCAGGGTCCAACTCGATCCGCCGACGCGGACAAATTCAGTCTGGTTGGACTGCCGCGCCGGGCGCGGGCGCGCGATGGTGGAAGGCGTGGCGGCAGCGCTCATGCAGAACCTCGTTCCGTCAACGGTCCCATCGACCAGGCGGCAGCGCAACGACCCCGGTGCATCGGGCGTCACCTGCGTCGGCGAGCTGGGCTATCAGCAGGCATGTCCAGCGTCGACGCCACCAGCACCGCCAACATCATCAGCGCCTTTCCCCATCGCTTTGCCGGTCTGAAAGATCTGGCCCGGCTGCCGTGGTTCGAGGTCCGCGACGACAGGCTCGTGGTGGTCGACCCGACGATCACCCGGGCCATCGACATGCACACCCACCTCGCCCTCGCCTACGTGCGGCCGATGGCGGTGGATCTGACCGCGAGCCATCCCCACGTCGAGCATTACCTGCCCGCCGACGTCGACCTCGACCTCGACGTCTACGTCAACAAGAACTTCCGCGATCACGACCTCCAACGCATGAACCGGGACCTGATCCTGGGTTCGCTGACGGCGTCGGGCCTGCGCCGCACCCATACGGTGCCCAACCTCGTGCGCGAGATGGGCGAGCTGTCCATCGCCCAATCGGTGCTGTTGCCCATCGAGATGCCGCGCCCCCTGTCCGACAACACCCGCCGCTGGCTGCAGGCCGTCCACGACGTCGCTGCCGACGAACAGATCGTGTGCTTCGGGTCGGTGCACCCCTACACGTGGCATATGGAGGCCCAACTCGACGAGCAGGTGCGCCTCGGCGTCCGCGGCATCAAGGTGCATCCCGCGGTGCAGATGGTGCGGCCCGACGACGCCCGGGCGATGAAGCTCTACCGCCTGTGCGCCGCCCGGCAGCTGCCGGTCTTGTGGCATTGCGGCCCCGTCGGCATCGAGCCCCGGCTGGGGCGCCACATGTCCCAGCTCCGGCACTACGAACGCGCCATCGCCGAGAACCCGACGACGACGTTTGTCCTCGGCCACTCCGGGGCCCTGCAGATGGAGGAGGCCCTCGTCTACGCCCGCCGCTACGACAACGTCTGGCTCGAGATCTCGTCGCAAAGCGTGTCCAACATCGCCCGCCTGCTCGACGTCCTCGGCGACGACCGCGTCATGTACGGCACCGATTGGCCCTTCTACCACCAGGCCATCGCCCTCGCGAAGGTGCTGATGGTGACCGAGGGCAGGCCCGTCAGCCGCGCCAAGATCCTGTACGACAACGCCGCCCGCCTGCTGGGGCTCAAGACGACGACGACGACCTGAGCGTCAGCGCACGCTGTGGGGCGCAAAGATCTTGACGGCCCGGGCCACGCCCTTGAGGTGGTGTTCGCCAAGCGAGAGGCAGGGTTGGTCGCAGTTGGCGGCGAAGGCCTCGCTGACCAATAAGGGACGCGCCAGGGGCCGGCATTGGCCCTGCAAACGGCTGGCGAGGTTGACGGCGGGGCCGATGACGGTGAAGTCGAGGCGGTCGGGGGCGCCGATGTTGCCGTAGACGACGTCGCCGATGTGGATGGCCATGCCGAAGTCGATGGGCTGCTGGCCGACGCGGGCGAGATTGCTCGCCGCCGCTCGGGCAAACGCGTCGTGGGCCGCTCGCAGCGCTGCCTGGCAGGCTGTGGCGCGGTCGTCGTCGTTGACGCGGAAGATGGCCAGCACCGCGTCGCCGATGAACTTCAGCACCTCGCCGCCGTGGGCGGTGACGGCGCCGACGACGCAGTCGAAGTAACTGCTCAATAATTCGAGCAATTCTGCGCGGGGCAGGCGGTCGGACAACGCGGTGAAGTCGCGCAGGTCGGCAAAGCAGATGGCCGCCAGGATGTCGCCGCCGTCGCCACGGCGGACGGCGCCGTCCATGACGCGGTGGCCGGCGTCGGCGCCCAGGTAGACCTGCAACAAGCCTCGGCCGACGCGCTGGGCGGCGTGGGTGTCCTGCAGGGGCGCGAAGAAGGTCACCGTCGCCAACAATCGCCGGAGGTCGTCGTCGGTGAAACCGCCCGGGGTCCGGGTGGACCAGCTGAGGGCCGCCACCCGGTGGCCGCCGGCGGGAGCGATGCTGGTGATGACGTAGTCGGTGAAGCCCTGCTGCTGCAGATCGTTGACGATCTCGAAATCGTTGGGCGAAGCCGGGTCGCACAGGTGACGACGGATGACCCGGTGGCTGCCCGCCAACAGCCGCGCCATCGGGCTGCGTTTGAATTCGTCGCTGTCGGTCGCGGCCCAGCCGCGCGAGATTTCGCGCACCACGTCGTCGCTGCCGTTCCAGATGAAGTTGAGCGCGCTCAGCAGCGGATGCAGCGTCGGCATCACCACCATCGCGCGATCCACCGGGATGCCCTCGTCACGCAACGCATGGGCGTAGCCCGCGAGCACCTCGTGGAAGCCGGGCGCCAGTCGACCCGGACCTGCCAGGAAGTGGGCCGCCGGTCCCGGTGGGACCTCGCCCAGCGCCGGGATGACGACGTCGTCGATAGCGGTCTGGTGGGGCGCTGGTGGTGGCGTCCAAGCAGGCGTGGTGGGCATGGGGCCAGCGTAGTGCAAGTGCCGCCCTGGTGTCGGTGCCGAGTGGCCGAGACACAGGGGTTCCACAGTGGTTCCACGGTCCAGCCATCATGGGCAGGCTTGGTCTGGCAGGCCACAGCTGACCGCAGCCTCGGGCGGTTCTGAAGCTCTGGCCGCTGCTCGGCGCAGGTACAACCCGGCAACGCCGCCAACCAGGAGCCCGATGACGGTGACGATGCCAATGACCCTGATCGCCTTACCAGTGACCTTGATCGCCGTCGCTCTGGTGGCGTTCGCGTCGGCCCGTCGCTGCTACCGCCTGGGCCCCGGCAGCCCGCTGGGCCTCCGACTCCATCATGGCGGGCGTGGCAGGTTCGAGACCGGTGGGCTTGGCGCGCATGACTTGAACTACCACGGCGCGTCGAGCTCAAGCACGGTCGACGCCTTGGCCGACGATGTTGATCTCCTTCCCGAGTGTGTTGGTTGTTCACCGGCATCCTGCGTGATGATGCGGTGAGCGCTGCGAGTCCTGGTCGAAGGCATCGATGAAGAGATCCATTTGCTACACATGCGACATGGATGATGCGTCTGCCGAGTGTGCTGCCGTTGCCCGCTGGCACCATCACCACGCGTTCGCGGGCTTCGAGCAGTGGCTTGATGGAGTGGCCAAGGCGCGTCCGCAGGCTCCTGACACGTGGCGGGTGCTGCTGCGGACCGAGGTGGCGTTTGTGCGACAACGTGGCGCGCTGCCGGCGGGATTGGACAGCAGCGACGTCGACGGCTGCTACGCCGACCGCTGTCTGCGCGGCGAGGTGCCGACGCGCGCGCATAACCTGCACGACCTGCTCAACGCTCTCGTGTGGGCCCGCTTTCCCCGCGCAAAGCGAGCCCTGTGTGCGCGCCAGGTCTCC